>JAHYJP010000314.1 GCA_019429055.1 Bacteroidales bacterium | reverse complement strand
TTCAGCATTTCTGGCATGCTTTGCCGATACCCTGCTGGGCACTTTCGTGGAAGGAAAACTACTGAATATGACGTATTTTCAAAAAAAAAATATTCCTGAAGCCCTTACCCCAAACGATATCGTTAACCTGGGCGGTTCATTTACTGCTTTTGTTTTCTTTCTTTTGCTGGGATATATTTTTTAGCCCATGTTAAACGAGCTCCATGCCAAAAACCATGGCAATTTTTTCCTTGAGCTTGTCCTTTATGGATTCTATATCCTGCTCCTTTCCCAACTCTTTTTCTAAAGAAGTAACAGCCTTATCTTTAAAACCACAGGGATTGATGTAATTAAAATAGTTAAGATTGGTGTTTACATTAAATGCAAAACCATGCATGCTTACCCAGCGGCTGGTGCGAACCCCGATGGCGCAAATTTTTCGAACCCTGGCAGTTCCTGTTTCCAGCCAGACTCCGGTTGCGCCCTCCAGACGTTCCGATTTTATCCCAAAGTCTTTAAGCAATAAAATAACAGATTCTTCCAGTTTGTAGATGTAATCTCTTACTCCTGAAACAAAGTAATCAAGGTTAAGGATAGGATAACCCACAATCTGACCGGGGCCGTGGTAGGTTATGTCGCCGCCACGGTCAATATGATAAAATTCCGCATCGTTTGCCTGAAGTTGAATATGATTGAGAAGGAGATTGTCAGACGAGCCGCTTTTTCCTAAGGTGTAAACATGCTTATGTTCGCAGAAAATCAGGTAGTTATTTGTGGTTTTAACATCCGTTTTCCCATCAGAGATTTCTCTTTTGAGCTGCACGATTTCATCAAAAAGCTTTTCCTGGTAATCCCAGGCTTCTTTGTATGGAATTAATCCTAAATCAATAAATAGGGTTTTCTTATTTTGAACTTTTTCAGCCACTGAAAACAATGATTTTTGAGTTGGAAAATAACCGTTAAAAGATAGTTTTTTGGGAAACTTAAGCATCCGAAATCTTGCGGAAGTCTCCTTCAGCATGATAGGAAGAGCGAACCAGCGGATTACTTTCCACCAGGGTATATCCCATTTTCTTACCTTCTTCCTTGTATCTGGCAAAAACATCGGGATGAATGTATTCTGCAACCGGCAAGTGTAATTGGCTTGGCTGCAGATATTGGCCAATGGTTAGTATTTCACAACCTGCATCGCGAAGATCCTGCATTGTTTCCATTACCTCATCAAATGTTTCACCAAGCCCAACCATAATGCCTGATTTTGTTTTAATTCCCGAAAGACTGATCCGCTCAATCACCTTCAGGCTGCGCTCATACTTAGCAGCACTCCGGACTTGGGGTGTAAGTCTTTTTACGGTTTCCAGATTATGAGCTGCTATATCGGGTCGGGTTTCGAGTACCTTATCAAGATCTTCTTTTTTCCCCATAAAATCGGGTAGTAAAACTTCTATGGTTGTTTCCGGGTTTTTTTTCTTAACGGCAATTATGGTTTTTGCCCATACTTCAGCACCTCCGTCAGCGAGATCATCCCTATCCACTGAAGTTATGACACAATGTTTCAGTTTCATTAGTTTAACTGACCGGGCTACTTTCTCAGGCTCCTTTTCGTCAACCGGCAGAGGTTTTCCGGTATGTGTGGCACAGAATTTACAAGAACGGGTGCAAATTTCGCCAAGGATCATAAAAGTAGCTGTGCCTAAACCCCAGCATTCACCCATATTCGGACAATTCCCGCTTTGGCATATGGTATGTAGTTGATTATCACTGACTACTTTCTTTACCTTCCGGTAATTTTCTCCTCCGGAAAGTTTAATTTTCAACCAGGAAGGCTTGCGTTTTACAGACATCAACTCAATGAATATTTTTCAGTTTATGCGAGCAAAGGTATAAAACAAAAATGTTGTTCTAAATCAAATAAATCACAAAACCCACAATCAGCAGAAAAGAAAATGCAACATGGGTAAGTACGGTGAATTTTGCGCCTATCTTTATTTTATCCGGATTATCATGATGTTTGAGAATGATACCTGCAGCTTTCGGAAAAATAAATACATAAGGTATAAGTGCCAGTAGCAATGGCCATGTGCTTCCCGGGTAATACACAAAAAGCAGAATAATGTTGGTAACTATGGCAAGTTGCACCAGCAGATACAAAACCGAAGTAAACCGCGTTCCCATACGTGATGCCACACCATGTTTGCCGCCGTCGCGGTCGGCATCCAGGTCAATCAGCTGACCTGCCAGCAAGATGGATGATGTACTTAGCCCTGTTGCCGGCATCAGCAGTAGTACCATGGGATGAAAACCAATACCCTGACCCACAGCGGCAATAAGTATGGCCATAGGCCCGAAAGCAAACCATACAGAAAATTCACCCAATCCCCTGTAAGCCAGCTTGAAAGGTGGGGCAGTGTAATACTTGCTGAAAAAGGCCGAGAGCAAAAACAAGCCCCATAAAAGCGGCCACAATTCACGACTGATAAGGGGTGTAAGTGCAATGGTACCGGCCAGTGCCATTACCAGTCCTGCACGGGCCAGAAAGTACATTTTTCCCATCAGCTCAGGATTATCAAGCAGCACGCCTGAGCCACCACTGGCTTCATTGCGGTGCACATTTACCTTATCAGTAC
>JAHYJP010000313.1 GCA_019429055.1 Bacteroidales bacterium | reverse complement strand
GAAGAAACTGAAACCGTCCATATAATTGGTTTTATTTATAGAAACTGGAAAAATTACACTCCAAATGTAACTATTCAGCCTGATATACACAATTTATAAAATCCACAGGTAAAAATAAAAAACTGGCTTCGTTTTTCATTCTGCCATATTCGGAATAAATGCTTTTCCTCTAAAAACATCCATAATAGCATCGATAACCGAAAGTTGGTTCTTTTTCACAGTTGAAATATACCCCCTGATACGGCAGAACGTAGCCGCTCCCTGACTACTACGAAACGTCCCCGAAATTTTCTGCTGTACCTTCATCATTCTGACATCTCTTTCAGCTTGATTATTTTCAAACGGAACTTCAAAGTCATGCATAAACCTGAGAATATCATCTTTATAACCCATGAAACGATCGAGTAAATTTTTTGCAGCCGTCTGCTTCTTTCTCCCGCGTTTTTTGGGTTGATCCTGAAGTATCAAAGGCGGTGGATTTTCCCCAATGCCATTTTTTACTATCGTATCATACTTCTCTTCGAAGTATCTGATTTGATCCGGTTCTAAATGATCCGATATTTTTCGTGTTTCATCTACACAGCTTTTGATTTCAAAAAGCAGAGCTTTCATATCATTTGACCATAGCTGGGAATAATTCTCATATATCCCGGTTAATTCTCTTGTCAGATGAGTATTACAAAGTGCATGGATACAGAGATATTTAAAATAGGAACTCCAGAAATCATGCACCGCAACACCATTAAAACCTGGTAAAATTCCCATAGCGTCCATGGCTTCAGACCCTCTTTTTGCATGAACCATATAATGTGTCACTTGACTCGTGCAAGCCACATGAAGCCAATTTCGTTTTCCATTTATTCTCGATCCAGTTTCGTCAAAATGCAGAACTGGAGATTGGCTCAATAACTTTTTGATTTCATCTTCGAAATCTTTCAGGTTTTCAAAACAGATATTTTCTGCTCGAATCAAAGTTGCTGGACTGATCTCACATCCACAAACATCCTTTAATAACTGACAACAACGGTCATAGGGAATAAGCTGATAATCATGCAAATAGACAGCTAAACCAGTTAATCGTGTACCGTACTGTACCGGAAATCTAACATCTTGAGGAAATTCAGCATAGTTAGTGCAACCACAAGAACATATTTTGATTTCACCACGGTGTTCGATGGCACTGATTTTGACGGGTGGAATATCAAAAACCTGTCTTCGTTCAAAATCTTTGGCTATTTCATCTTGAAGATTTTTCCCACAATTTTGGCACCTATCTACGGAGTAAACTTTTGTTTCAATCGGATTATCAACCATCATTAGAGTGGTTCCAATATGACCTTTTTGACCACCTGGCTTCTTTCCACTCTTGATCCTTTGACTTTTCGGGTTGGGTTTCTTAGGTGCTAAATTATCTGTTGAAGGAGGTTTACTGCTATTTCGGCTATTTTTGTTTAGTCTTTCTTCTAAATATTTGACACGGGCTTCAAGTTCACTTATTCTCATAGCTTGCTGTTCTATGATTTTTTGATTTTCTGCAATAATTGTGTTTATAAGTGTGATTACTGCTTCAGGACCTGCTTCATAGACAGCTAAAATTTCTTCACGACTAATGTTCATGTTCACCATTGAATCAATATAATAACTTAATATTACTGTGATAGTGTCATAGTATATTGATTTTTCGGATAAATAGTTACAAGGTTTCTGTTTTAAGAAATTGTTCGGGTATTGTCGGGTTTAACAGTAAAAAGAGGGAGGTGAATAGTTACCTCATACCGTACTTTCAAAGAAGGCATAAAAACCAATAACTATCGCCACACTTCCCCTGAGACCTAAAAAAATCTAAATACTCTAAATCAGAAACTCATTCAGCTCCAAACGAGAAAACAATTTTGCCTGAATTGGATTCATCTCTTCAACGACAAGACTGACTTTGGAAGTTTCATTATTCTTAACAAAAGCCATTCTTATACCTTCGAGCTGATGCTGCAATTCTTTGACACTTAACCCCGCATATTCCACCTTTTTTGCCATATACCTATAAAACAACATTCCAATGACACAGAGAAAAACATGAACCCTGATCCTGCCATCCTTTCTCATGAAGAATGGCGGGACAGGGATCAGCAATTTATCCTTCAAGAATTTGAAGTCCTCCTCAACCAGATTCTTCGCAAAATAAGTCCTGGCAATATCAGCAGAACTTGAATCATGAAGATCAGTAAAAATCGCGATTTTGCCGAAACTATTTTTGAACGCTTCTTCGGCAGTTGTATCAACCCAATATTCAAACGAAATTTTTCCTTCTTCCGGGATCCTGTACTTGAATATGGTACTCAGATTGCTATAAATTATTTTGTTAGCATTTGTACAAAGTCCTTTCCGTGTGATCTTTTTCCCTTTGCCACTTCCCTGTTCAGCCTTCTTCTTTAATTCCGCAAGTCTCTTAAGAATTTTTATTTTGTTTTCTTCATATTTTTTCTCCTTCTTAGCCTGACTTTTGGAGTTATACGAAACAACTATCGTAAACGTCTGTCCGAATACCTGTTTCTTTGTTCTGTAACCATATACTTCACTGACCTTCGAGCTTTTATAGAGAAAATCATATTCAGACAATGGTACCTCCATCAAAGCTTTGACTTGATTGTGTTTCAAAGAACCGACCACCTGCATATT
>JAHYJP010000312.1 GCA_019429055.1 Bacteroidales bacterium | reverse complement strand
ATACGGATATGTTGAATCTACAGACTACAGGGCTTACTCCCAATGAAAGGGGTTTTATAGATGTGAACGATTACCTGGAAACAAGCGTGCCCGGTATTTACGCCCTTGGCGATTGTAATGGCAAAGGAGCTTTTACGCATACTGCCTATAATGATTACGAAATTGTAGCTGAAAACATGTTCGACGGGAAAGATCGCAAAGTTTCGGATCGGATCATGACGTATGGTCTTTTTGTTGATCCTCCGCTGGGCAGAGCCGGAATGACCAAAAAAGAAGCTTTGGCGAAGGGTTTCAGTATTCTTGAAGCGAAAATGCCTATGAATCGGATTGCCCGGGCCAAAGAGAAAGGAGAAACCAAAGGGCTGATGAATGCGATAATAGATGCAGATACAAAAGAGTTTCTCGGAGCGGCTGTGCTGGGGGTGGGCGGTGATGAGATCATCAATAGTATTTTAACCCTTATGTATGCCAAAGCACCCTATACTGTTTTCAGGGATGCTGTAATATCCCATCCTACCATTTCCGAACTTATTCCTACCATGCTGGAATCAGCGAAGGAAATGAGTAAATAGTAAATACAATTAACTGGCACAACAACTTAATTTCGATACATCTTTTCCGAAAGTTATAGCGGCTAATTTGATGCCTTCTCCCAAAGTCAGGTAAGGATAAAAACTGTCAGCCAGGTCTTTGACTGTAATTCCGTATTTGATTGCCATGCTTAATTGTTGAATAAGCTCTCCACCATCGGGTGCTACTATTCTTGCACCTATCAGCTTATCGGTTTCGGCGTTGCGGATGAGTTTGATAAACCCCCTTGTATCGTTAGCTGCAATGGCTCTTGGCACGTCTTTGAGTTCCAGTTTGGAAACTTCATACGGAATACCTTTAGTTTCTGCCTCTGCTTCGTCCAAACCTGCACCTGCAACTTGCGGGTCAGTAAACACTACCCATGGCAGAGAAGAATAATCGGCTGTGTTTTCTGCGCCTGAGAAAGCATTTTCAACCGCAATTCTGCCTTCAAACGCTGCTGTATATACAAATGCAGGGGTGTTAGTTACGTCTCCTGCTGCGTATATGTTGGGCAGGTTGGTTTCCATTTTTTCATTCACTACAATATGCCCGTTTTGGGTAAGTTCCAAACTAATGTTTTCTAATCCTAATTGGCTTGTATGGGGTTTTGTTCCTGTAGCAACAACGATTTTTTCGGCTTCAAACAGTTTTGCCTCCCCTGATTTTTCGACTTGAACTTTTATCTTGTCATTTTCTTCGCTCACTTGTTTAAAATTTAATCCGGTTTGTATTTCCATCCCCTCGTTACGAAGGTGTTTTAACAATTCATCGGATATATCAGGTGTAAGCGCTGAAAGTACGTGTTGAGAGCGTTGCAGTAAGGTAACTTTTGTGCCCAAACGGTGATAAGCCTGGGCAATTTCAAGGGCAATGTAACCCCCACCGAGCACAATCATTGATTTTGGCTGCTCTTCCAGATCGAACAGCGTTTCGTTGGTCAGGTAAGAAACATTTTTCAGACCTTTGATTGGCGGAACTGACGTAGTTGCACCGGTTGCAATTAAAAATTTCAGGGCTTTGTATTCTTTCCCATCTACCACAATTGTTTTATCATCTTTGAACTTTGCCCAACCTTTTAGCATGGTAAGGTTTTCAAAATCGCTCACCACGTCCATATATTTTTTCTCCTGAAGTGTAGCTACCAATTTTTTCTTGTCTTTGATGATTTGAGCGAAATCAATATCAACACCTTTTGGTTTGATACCATCAAAGTTGGAATGTGACGCGTGATAAGCCGTTTCTCCTGCACGTATTAGATTTTTAGAAGGGATACAACCTACATTTACGCATGTACCGCCAAAGTCCAGACCACCGTTTACCATTAGGGTAGATAAACCTAAACTTTCTGCTTTGATGGCTGCTGAAAATGCAGCCGAACCACCACCAATAATTATCAGATCAAAAGTTGTATTTTCATTACTTTGTTGTTCAACCTCGCCGGCCACTTTGTAATGTCCGGTACTGTCTATTAAGACTGCAATTTCTTCTTTATTGATTTTCTTCGGGTCGTATTCAAATTTTCCACTTCCTGAAGGATAAGAAATATCGTGGTTTGTAATTCCGTCTTTTTCCGAAAATTTTTTGGCAATAGTTTGCGCGCAATGGTCGCAAGTCATGCCTTTTATTTTAAATTCTACAATTTTCATAATCCTTTATATGTAAATTCTTAAATAAGCTCTAACAGCAAATTGGGCAATGTTGGCAAATCAGGCACTTTTGCTGTTTTCAGCATTAGCTCTTGGTTTTTAAAAGGTTTCTTACGCGTTAGCCATGGAGTGAAAAGTTTAATTTGAATCTATTTAAGCGCCCTATCCAGGTTATAGGCGGCACTTATAAGCGAAAGATGAGTAAATGCCTGCGGGAAATTTCCCAGTGCTTCTCCATGGGGGCCGGTTTCTTCGGCGTATAAACCCAGGTGATTGGCATAAGTAAGCATTTGTTCGAACATCAGGCGGGCTCGTTCCAGTTTCTTTTTATCGGTGCGGCCGGCCCGGGTCAGGGCTTCAACCATCCAGAATGTGCATATATTAAATGTACCTTCTTCGCCCCGCAGTCCGTCCTGGGTTTCTTTAACGTTATAGCGATAAACAAGACTGTCGGATACCAATCCCCCTTCTTCCGGATCTTTGAGCATGGCTTCC
>JAHYJP010000055.1 GCA_019429055.1 Bacteroidales bacterium | reverse complement strand
CCACCACCAGGCAGGTTAGCACTCAAACCAAAATTGTTGTTAAAATTAGCTCCATCAACTGTAAAGTTTGTTGAACGTCCATCACCGCCGGCAAATCCCATTCCATTAGCAAATGGAGAAAAACGGACAACATCCTGAACACTTCGGTTAATAGAAGGCATCGCATTCAATTGCTGGTTCGAGATATTGGTTGTGGCACCGGTTCTGTCTGTTTGAAAAGCAGATGCTCTCATACCTACTATTACAACCTCGCCCAGTTCAACGGCACCTTCAGTTAAAATAATTTCCAGGTTAAAAGTTTCACCCAGAAGCAAATTGATGTCAGAAAATGATTCTGTAGAATATCCAATATAGGAAACTTCTACACGATAGGGTCCACCGGTACGCATCCCTTGAAGGTTAAAGCGGCCTTCAATGTTGGTAGTAGTGCCATACCGTGTTCCTGATGGCTCATGAACAGCCATGACGGTTGCACCCGGCAGGGGGTCATTGCTGGAATCAAGCACACGTCCGTTCATAGCGGAAGTAGTAACCTGAGCAAATGCTGCATTCGGCCCGATAAGCATGGCAAATACAGCAATCACGCACATTAAAAAAATAGTTTGTTTTCTCATTTTTCGTTTGATTTTGTGAGTTGATTTGTTTTGTTAAAAGGAAAATTAAATTAGAATAATGTTTATATGTAATTGTATTTGATAATTTATTTGGAGATCAAAATTAAGAATTTGATGCAGATTTATTTACTTCGTTTTTTTTATTATTTCTTTACTTTAATGTTAACTTAATGTTAAGACCCCTAAAAAAAATTGAGTGGATAAAAATAATAGCATTTTATTATTTTTTAGCATGTGCATTAAAAAGGTTATTCACAAAATTTAAGTTTTAATCAACAATTTTCTCTTAAAAACGGCCATATGGTTAAAATCTCATATTTTTATTTTGATGCATTGCATTTATTATGAAAATCACCACATAAACATGGATGGATGACGTTTTTGAGCTGATGATGCTTTACCCTTTTTCAGTGTAAATGCAAATGTAGAACCTACTCCCTGGGTGCTTCTTACATTAATGGTTTGATTATGTGCTTCAATGATATGTTTTACAATGGCCAGTCCAAGTCCGGATCCTCCTTCGCCGCTTAAACGGGTTCTGCTGCGGTCGCCCCTGTAAAATCTTTCGAATACCCTGGGCAAATCCTCTCTGGGGATACCCAATCCGCTGTCGGTTACTTCAACAAGAATGTTTTCGTCCATATCAAAAAAGCTGATTTTTGTCCGGCCGTTTTCATTTCCATATTTTATTGAGTTAACGATCAGATTGGTAAGCACCTGTTGTATTCGCTGCCGGTCAGCATAAACGATGACGGGTACATCGTAGTTTTCAGCCAGATACAACCTGATGTTCTTTTTAGATGCCTTAATTTCCAGAAATTCCATAACATCCCTGGTAAGTTCTGTTATATCAAAATTCTCCAGTTTAAGTTTAAACTCTCCGGCTTCAAGGCGTGATATATCTTCCAGATCCTGGATGATCGAAATCATACGATCAATACTTTTTTCGCTTCGTTCCAGGTACTTACGATTGATTTGCGGATCATCCATCCCGCCGTCAAGGAGGGTTAATATGTAACCCTGTATATTAAAAATGGGGGTTTTCAATTCATGCGAAACATTGCCCAGAAACTCACGCCGGTATGCTTCAAGCTTTTTCAGATCTTCTATCTCCCGGGTTTTATTTTCAGCCCATTCCAGCACTTCGCGGTTGGCCTCATCTATGATGTTTCTTTTACTTACCAGGGATGTTTTGGGTTGCTTTTGCGAAACTTTAAGATTATGAATGGTTTTATAAATCAGGCGGATCTTTTCATAAATAAACTTATCAAGAATGTATTTATATACAAGGTAAGAAAGGGGGAATAATCCGATGTTCGAAATGAAGAAAACCAGAAAGTTCCATCGTGCAGCGGTAAACAGGGTTACAACCGTATAAACGGTTGAAAAAACCATTACAATGATCAAAGAAGCAAGAAGTGAGAGTCTTTGGGATGTAGAATAATTCATGGTTAGTTTCATGCATCAAATTTATATCCAACCCCTTTGATTGTTTTGATGCATTCCACGCCGATTTTTTCTCTGAGTTTTCGCACATGCACGTCAATGGTCCGGTCGCCAACTACAACGTTATTTCCCCATACTTTGGCAAAAATCTCTTCCCTTGAGAATACTTTATTGGGTTTATTTACCAGCAGAGTGAGCAGTTCAAATTCCTTTTTGGGAAGTACTACTTCCCGGCCATCCTTTATAATCACATATCGTTCCTTATCGATAGTAATACTTCCGGCACTTAAAAGTCCGGTGCTATCTGCAGGCTGCCCGGAATAACGCCGGAGAAGTGCTTTTACACGGCTGATAAGAAGTCCGGGTTTAATAGGCTTGCTGATATAATCGTCAGCACCAGCTTCAAAGCCTGCAAGTTGAGAATAATCTTCTCCGCGGGCGGTGAGGAAAACGACAATCGTATTTTCAAGGGAGGGGATCTTTTTCAATTCAACACAGGTTTCCATCCCATCCATTTCAGGCATCATAACATCCAGTATTATTAGATGCGGATTTATCCTTACGGCATGAGAAATTGCTTCTCTGCCATTTTTTGCTGTGAATACCTGATAGCCTTCTCTCTTTAAGTTGTAACTGACAAATTCCAGAATATCCGGTTCGTCATCTACCAGCAAAATTTTGTAATCGCTGTTGTTCATAGGGTGGTTTTTTGGGGATATAAGCAACAAATACATTCAAATCTACGAAATGATAGTGCAGCCGGCAATTCAAATGGTTATAAGATAATAGCAAAAGTTGGTTGCTTTAATGAAAGAATATGATAAATATAACTATTTTGTTTATAGTACATTAAGTCGCAAATGCTATATTGCTTATTATCCGGCAAATTTAAGTAATATTTTAATCGTTATGGTGCAACAGATGAGCCTATTTGCAAAATGGACATGAATTTAAAATCTTCTTAATATTAAATTAACCTTAAATTAAAATCAATGTTGCAAAGCAAAAAGAATGATTCCTCACTCATAAAACTGTTTAAGAAAATAGAGGAGTTTTTTGCAGAATTTTTTACAAAGTCGCAGAATTTGAAATAATATTTGCCCTTTAATGTATTTTTTTTGATGGTTTATCATATTTTTCTGTATTTTTGGTCTGTTTTACCGGAGATCGCAAATTGTAATAATTTCATTCCTGATAATAAAATTATTAACACAAACAAGCAAAAAATACAGACTAAATATTTTCTGCAGTTATCTGTTCCGGGGAAACAGGTCAAATAATGTAATAATTCTGTGAAATGCGTAAAACTTTAATGCTTCTGTGTAATATATTTGAAGACTTAAAAACCCGGCTACAATCAACATTTTAAATTAATATACCATGGCAAAAATATTAGTGTGCGAAGATGATTTTATGATGATAAAAGCAATTGAGCACAAATTGCACCGTGAAGGTTATCAGGTAGAAGTGGCCAATGATGGTCGTGCTGCCAGTGAGAAGATTAAATCGGAAGATTTTGATCTTATCATAACAGATCTTCTGATGCCATTTACCGGTGGACTGGAAATCATTAATCTTACCAGGAACGAGCTTAGTAAAACTACTCCTATTATTGTATTGTCAAAAGTGGGAAATGAGGAAACCATTATTGAGGCTTTCAAGCTTGGAGCGGATGATTACCTTACCAAACCATTTAGTCCCAATGAACTTTCAATCAGGGTAAAAAGGTTTTTGCTGAAAAGGTGATGTTTTGATATCTGATAGATTGGTAGCCGGTAAAATAAGTCAAATTTTTTAGCGAACACTTGAGTTAGAAGAGAAATGTGTATTGCCGGATTTATATGTTTATGCCTAAATGCTTAAGAAAAACTCCTGAAATAATGAAATTCAATCGAATAGTTTGTGTAAGTGTATCAAGAAAGTTTGCTTTTTTCATTTGCTCTCTTTTGCTGGTTCTTACTTTTACAGTAACAGATTCGTATGCGATCATGCAGAGGGCCACTGCAAACCCTGACATTACATTTAACCGGGCCCGCGACCTTGCAAGCAATCAATTGTATGCCCAGGCAAGAGATTTATGTGATGAGATACTCAGATCACATCCCGATTATCATGATGCATCTATCCTAAAAGCAAGAACCTACTCATGGGAGGGCAATTATGATCAGGCAAGACTGATCTTAAAGGAAGTAAGGGAGAAAGTTCCCGGAAACAGAGATGCCCTTTATGCATTAATTGATGTTGAAATGTGGTCGGGTAACTTCGAAGACGCAATCAGGTATCTTGATCTGGCTTTGCAGGGCCATCCGAACAATACCCATTTACTCTATCGCAAGGCACTGGCTTTGAAAGAGTCGGGCGATGAAACTGCTTCAGTGGTAATTATTAACCAGATACTTGATATTGATCCAACATACACCCAAGCGAAAGATCTGTTAAAGACAATTGAAACTTCCCGTTATTTAAACCACATCGGTTTGGGTTACAGAGGCTATTATTTTCTTGAATCAGACGGCGATCCCTGGCATCTGTTTTATGCCGAGCTTGGCAGAAGAACCCGTGTTTTCGGACCAACAATGCTTAGGACAAACATGGCAACCCGCTATGGAATCAACGACTGGCAAATTGAGCTTGATGCCTACCCAACGGTAAGACCCGGAACCTATTTGTACCTGAATGTGGGATTTGCCCCCGAAAGTGAGCTTTTCCCTTTTACACGATTCGGATTTGAGCTTTTTCAGGCATTACCCGCATCCTGGGAGGCATCTGCCGGATTCAGGTTGCTCAATTTTCAAAACAAAGACCTTTTGATCCTTACAGGTTCTTTAAGTAAATACTTTGGCAAGTATTATATCTCCTTCCGTCCTTATTTTTCATTTTCTTCAGACGGAAGCGACCCCGATTCCCAATCCTATTTTTTAACTTTCAGAAGATTTTTCAGTACATCAGACCATTATCTTAATCTTATGATAGGACGGGGAGCTTCTGCAGATTTTGACAGACTTTTTGGAGGT
Source organism: Bacteroidales bacterium (assembly GCA_019429055.1). Taxonomy (GTDB): domain Bacteria; phylum Bacteroidota; class Bacteroidia; order Bacteroidales; family UBA7960; genus SKVR01. The sequence goes on along the minus strand of JAHYJP010000055.1, from coordinate 15,655 downwards.
GAGGTATATGATCTGGGAGGTACTTTGTTTGAAGCCATGCTTACCTATCAACATAGTTTTTCCCAGAGATTTCTGTTAAAAGGAGGAGTAGGTTATAAATTCTACGAATCAGATGTTTTGTGGGGAAATCCGGTAATCTTTGAAGGACGCATGATTTACCGTTTTTGAAATAACCAATAAAATTTGTGAATATATAATTTTCAGCACATGATATTTTCCAGGGTAAAAATCTTTATTGCAACGTTTTCAATTCTCCTGGTTCAGATGACTTGCAATGTCAGCAGGTCTTCAGCCGAAGTACTGCCGGTTTTCCATGAACAGGTGGTGTTGCAGTTTTTTTCAAATAGTGCAGGTAATACATTGATATTGCCACAGAATGAAAACAAAGCACTTGCAGATACAGAAACTGAAATTTCACAAAGCATCTGGCAACGCATCTTTACAATCTACATGGAAGCTCCCCTTAAAGTAAAGGTTCTGCTGGTAATTCTGGCTTATCTTGTTTTCAGCCTTTTTGTATTGTTCCTGGTAATTCTTATTAATCGTCAGATTAAAACCCGCAGACGATTAAGAGACCGGAACTTAAAGCAGGAATATCAGGAGCAACTTGCTGACTTTTTATTTAATGACGAAGTTGAAACCATTGAAATTAAGGGGATTAATAACAAAATTAACAGGCAGTTATTTATTGATGAATTAAGATTCCTGCATTCGAATCTATATGGTGAAACTGCATCAAAATTGCGTGATCTTTACTTTAATATGGGGTTACACAAAGATTCCCTCCGAAAAGTTTATAGCAAACGCTGGCATACCAAATCAAAAGGATTCCGTGAAGTGGCTCAAATGGATGTGAAAGATGCCAATGATTATATTGCAGGGTTTACCAACTCCAAAAACCCCATTATCCGTGTTGAAGCACAGGTAGCCATGGTAAAACTCGCAGAAGAAGAACCGCTCGGATTTCTGGATAATCTCACCTACGAGATGTCGGAATGGGAAATGATAAATATCTACGATACACTTATTTACCACCAGATAAATATTGATTCCTTTGAGCCCTGGCTTGAAAGCAGTAATGACTCAGTGGTGGTTTTTGCATTACGCATGATTATGCTCTTTAAGCATGTTCAATCTATTCCCAAAGTAAGACAATTGTTGTTTCATGAACATCCCGTGATAAGACTGGCTGCCACAAAAGCTCTTAAACCCCTGGAGCCGGAAGAATGTATTCCCGATCTAAAGCTCCTTTACAGGGATGAAACTTACAGGCTGCAAGAGATTTTAAAAGAATTTGAAGAGAACGCGAAAAAGAAAAAACGAGGCCTGATTGAAGCCAGAAGTCTTGAGGATATTCTTCCCAGAAGGATAAGATATGAGATTGTAGATTCACTTAATCCAATTGTATCTGCAGATGATATACCATTTATTGCTGCTGTGGCCCGCGACCCCGATAACTCAATCCGATTAAGAATGCTTGCCCTGAATATTCTGGTATCACTGGGGCATGAAGGTAATTCTCAGCTTGATGAGCTTTTAAAGGTTGCTGACACCACACTCGATTCCATGATTATGAATGTAAAACAAAACCCCGGAACATGATAGAATTTTTCAGAACCCTGCAATTTATTATCGAAAATGGAATCATTGTAATTACCATTTTCATTTTTGGGTCATATGTTGCATTAGCTGTTTTTTCCGCTTTGTCCATGTTGAATTATATCCGGAAAAACTCTTATATCGACTATAAGGTTTTGCTGTCATCACCACTGGCACCGTCTATTTCGGTAATTGCTCCCGCCTTTAACGAAGGGAAAACGATTATTGACAATATCCGAAGTCTTATGTCGCTTCACTATAATGATTTTGAAGTGATAATAGTTAACGATGGGAGCAAGGATGATACCATGAAAAAAGTCATAAAGGCCTATGATCTTGAGCCCATAAATGTTGTTTATGAACAAAAAGTAGCCACAAAACCCATAAGGGCAATTTACAAATCGCGCAATAAAGCCTTTAATAAGCTGGTAGTGATCGATAAAGAAAATGGAGGGAAGGCCGATGCGCTTAATGCCGGGATTAATTTCTCGCAAAAAGAATACATTTCAGTTGTTGATGTGGATTCAGTTCTGGTAGAAGATGCATTGCTTATTATGGCCAAACCTTTCCTTGAAGAAACCAAAAGCAAAATTATCGCTTCTGGAGGAGTAATACGTATTGCCAATTCCTGCAAAATTGAAGAAGGGCGAATTACCGAAGTTAAATTACCCAGTAAGTTTGTTCCACGCGTACAGGTTCTTGAATATACAAGATCATTCCTTATGGGGCGTATGGCATGGAGTAAGCTCAATGGTTTGTTGCTTGTATCAGGTGCTTTTGGTATGTTTAACCGCGAAATCGTACTCAAGGTGGGTGGATACAATACCAACCTTGTGGGTGAAGATATGGAGCTGATTGTTCGTATGCGGCGTTATATGTCGGAACAGAAAGAAAAATACCGTGTAATCTATATTCCTGACCCATTGTGCTGGACGGAGGTACCCGCTTCTCTTAAAGTATTGGGCAGACAGCGTGACCGCTGGACCAGGGGAAATATGGAAAGCCTGTTTATGCATTTTAAGCTGTTTTTCAATCCAAAGTATAAAACTTTAGGTTTGCTGGGTCATCCTTACTGGTTCTTCTTTGAGTGGTTTGCACCCATTATGGAATTTATCGGGATCATTTATTTTATCATTATTGCCATACTGGGTATCCCCAACTGGACGTTCTTCTTCCTGCTGCTGGCTGTCGTTTACTTTTTTGCTGTTACGCTGTCGCATTGGGCAATCCTTTTCGAGGAACTATCATTCCACCGGTACGTGCGTAAACGGGAAATTGTAACCATGCTCTTTACAGCTATGCTTGAGCCCTTCTTCTATCATCCTTTTATCCTGATGTTCAGTATCAGGGGTAATTTTAATTACTTTATCGGAGAAAAAACCTGGGGCTCAATGGATAGGGTTGGCTTCTCAGAGGAAAAAAAGGATGAGGATGAAGATAACAACGAGCAAATTATCTCTCAGCAAGGTCAGGTAGCTTAAGTATTTGAAAGAAAACAATTATTTTGAAGGCTCTGGTTTCAGGGCCTTTTTTTTATTCGAATGATTATGAATCAAAAAAAGCCGGGGTTTTGGAAAAAACCATTAGGTTTGCAAAAAAAACTGATTATGATTACATCCATGACTGGTTTCGGAAAATCTATTTGCCGATTTGGAGACAAAACCATCAAAACCGAAATAAGGTCTTTGAACAGCAAAAACCTTGATCTGAATATTAAAACGCCCAATATTTACCGTGAACGCGAAAGTATCTTACGTAACATGCTCAGTTCGGCTATGGAACGTGGAAAGGTTGAACTGATAATTTCACTCGAGCAGGAGGGAGGACAAACCACCTGTGCCATAAATAAGCCTATGCTCATGAAATACTACCAGGAGTTAAAGGATGTGGCTGCCAGGCTTGATACGCAAATTTCTGATGATTTCCTGCCGGATCTTTTAAGACTACCCGACGTTTTAAGATCGCAGCAGGAAGAAGTATCTGCTGAAGAATGGGAGGTTATTGAACTGTCTGTTAAAGAAGCAATTGATCAAGCCAACGAATATCGCCGGTCAGAAGGTGAGCATCTTTACCACGATTTACTAAAGAGAGAAAAGATAATCAGAACTTTGCTGGAAGAAATTAAACCCCTGGAAAAGGAAAGAATTAACTCAGTAAAGGAGCGTATTTACCGCTCACTTAAGGAGATGGGTGAAAACGTAAAAGTCGATGAAAACCGGTTTGAGCAGGAAATTATCTTCTACCTTGAAAAGCTTGATATAACTGAGGAAAAGGTAAGACTAAGGAAGCATCTGGATTATTTTCATGAAACCCTGCAGGCAACGGATGCCGGGGGGAAGAAACTGGGGTTTATTTCGCAGGAAATCGGTAGGGAGATCAATACCATTGGCAGTAAGGCCAATGATGCCGAAATACAGAAGATCGTTGTTCAAATGAAGGATGAACTGGAAAAAATCAAGGAACAGCTTATGAATGTTCTCTAAAACTTAAATCAGGTAAATTAAAGGATTATCAGAACCATATATTATGAAGGGAAAACTTATCATCGTCTGCGCCCCATCCGGATCCGGAAAAACAACCATTGTAAGGGCAATCTTGCCAGAATTACCCATGCTTGAGTTTTCCGTTTCTGCATGTAACCGGCTTCCCAGGGAAGGAGAAGTTCATGGTAAAGATTATTATTTCCTTTCGGAAGATGAATTTCTTCGTAAAATTGATGAAGGCGAATTTCTGGAGTGGGAAGAAGTTTATGCAGGAAGCTTCTACGGCACTTTGCACTCGGAAGTTGAACGAATTTGGGGAAAGGGAAATCATGTAATTTTTGATGTGGATGTAATTGGCGGACTGAACATCAAAAAACAATATCCTGATAATTCCCTGGCTATATTTATTATGCCTCCGTCGGTTGATGAGCTGAGAAACAGACTTGCAGGGAGGGGTACCGAAACTCCTGAGTCGCTTGAAAAGCGCATAAGCAAAGCTGAATACGAACTTGGGTTTACAGAAAAGTTCGATGTGCAGATTATCAATGATGATCTTCAAACTGCCATTGATCAGACCCAAAAGGCGATAACTGATTTTTTACAGCAAGACTAAAATGAATCCTGATAGGTCTCCTAAAACCGGCTTGTTTTTTGGATCATTTGATCCCGTGCACACAGGGCATTTGATCATTGCCGAGTATATGAGTGCCCATACTGATCTGGATGAGATATGGTTTGTAATATCTCCTCAGAATCCTTTTAAAACAGAAAAGGAAATTACCGGGCAGGAAATCCGCAAAGAAATGCTTGAAATTGTTGTTTCAGGGAATTCGAAATTCAGTATTTGTGATATTGAGTTTAATATGCCGGCCCCGCAATATACTCACAAAACCCTGGATGTACTCCGGGAGAAATATCCTGAAAAACAGTTTGTGCTCATCATTGGTACAGATAATCTGGATGCTTTTGACCGCTGGAAAAATTATGAAAAAATCATGGATATGATTGACATTTATGTTTATCCAAGACCGGGTTTTGAATCCCGCAGGTTTTTATCCCATCCTTCTATGCATTTGGTAAAAGCTCCCCTTGTGGAAATATCATCAACTTACATCAGAGAATCGTTTATGAAGAGAAAACCTGCCAGGTATATGCTGCCTGAAAAGGTTTTTGATTATATAACAAAAAAAGGACTTTACCGGAAGTAAGGTCCTTTTTTGATCTGTTTAGTTCTGATTATTTTCCAAATTCTGATCTCAGTCTGTCAACATAATCGAGTTTCTCCCAGGCAAAAAATTCTACATCTTTTACAAATACCTTATGTCCGTTTTCAATTACTTTTTCATGGGTATCTTTATCCTGGTATTTTACTTCCACTTCGCGGGTAAAGGGAGTTCTTCCGAAATGCCCATAAGTACAGGTAGGCAGGAAGATGGGATTTTTTAACCCGAAACGGTTTATGATGGCATAAGGTTTGAGATCGAAGATCTCTTTGATTTTTTCAGCAATTTCCATATCCGAAAGGTTTACTTTCGCCGTACCGTAGGTGTTTATATAGAGTCCGACAGGTTCTGCCACACCAATGGCATAGGCTACCTGTACGAGCACTTCGTCGGCAATGCCTGCAGCAACCATGTTTTTGGCAATGTGACGGGTTGCGTAGGCAGCAGACCGGTCAACTTTACTTGCGTCCTTTCCGGAAAATGCACCACCGCCATGGGCACCTTTTCCGCCATAGGTATCAACAATAATCTTACGGCCGGTTACTCCGCTGTCGCCATGTGGGCCCCCAATAACAAATTTGCCGGTTGGGTTAACCAGAAGCCTGAAACCATTGTTAAACAAAGGTCTGAGCCGTTCGGGTAAAATATCAGCTGCACGGGGGATTAAAAACTTTTCAATATCAGTTTTAATTTTTTCCTGCATTTCTTTTTCGGCCTTTTGCTTCTCCTCTTTTGTTTTGCCGGCAGGCAAAACAAACTCATCGTGCTGGGTTGAAACCACAATGGTTTCAAGTCTGATGGGTTGATGGTTATCATCATATTCTACAGTAACCTGAGCTTTGGAATCGGGACGCAGGTAAGGCATCAGTTTCCCCTCTTTACGAATGGCGGCAAGTTCCTGCAAAAGGATGTGTGAAAGATCAAGCGATAAAGGCATATATTCATCCGTTTCACGCGATGCATAACCAAACATCATTCCCTGATCGCCCGCACCCTGCTCTTCTTCTTTTTCGCGCTCAACACCCTGGTTGATGTCAGGAGATTGCTCGTGTATGGCAGAAATCACTCCGCAGGAATCAGCTTCAAATTTATAGGCAGAGTTTGTGTATCCGATTTCTTTTAAAACATCTCTTACCACATTCTGAATATCAACCCAGGCTTTAGTTTTTACTTCGCCGGCACAAACGACCAGTCCGGTTGTTACCAGAGTTTCACAGGCAACTTTCGAATCAGGATCCTGTCTTAAAAATTCGTCCAGTAAAGCATCTGAAATCTGGTCTGAGACTTTATCCGGATGTCCCTCGGATACAGACTCAGATGTAAATAAATATCCCATTTTATGTACTATATAAATATTAGCGTATTTTTTTAGCGCTGCAAATGTAAGTATAAAAATTCTTTTTATAATTATTTTGATTCAAAAGTGAGTTTGCGGAATACCTGTTCAACTGATTGATCCTCATATCCCATGGCAAGTAATACCCATTGGTTTTTTACTGCAAAATGAAAAATATCGGCACGAAGATCTTCATTACTGTTTATGAAGATTCTTACCGTTTTTTCATTTTCAGGCTGAACCTCCATAACGCCAGACAGATTCTTAAGTAATTGCCAATCATAAGTTTTATCAAATTCGGCTTTAATAATCCTGCTGGTAAGATTTAGCAGTTGCAGCTCGCGGGTAGGGGCATCAGCAACGATTTTTCCGTGGTTTATGATCACCACTCTGTCGCAAACAGCTTCCACCTCCTGCATGATGTGTGTGGATAGTAACACGGTTTTTTGTTTGCCCACGGTACGTACCAGGTTTCGTATTTCAACCAGTTGATTGGGGTCAAGTCCTGATGTCGGTTCGTCGAGGATCAATACCTCAGGATCGTGAATCAGTGCCTGGGCAATACCCACTCTTTGACGATAACCTTTTGAAAGGGCACCTATTTTTTTGTGATGTTCCAGTTCCAACCCGGTCTGGTAAATCATTTCCTTAATTCTCTCCCCGGATTTTCTCCCAAGTTTATGTATCCCCGCAATAAACTCAAGGTACTCGCGAACGTACATATCCGGATAAAGCGGATTATTTTCAGGCAGATAACCCACAACCCGACGTACTTTTAAAGATTCCGATAAAACATCATAACCAAAAACTTTTACATCCCCTTCGGTGGGCGGAAGATAACATGTTATGATCTTCATCATGGTACTTTTGCCGGCCCCGTTGGGTCCGAGAAGCGCAACAATTTCTCCCTTTTTGATTGATAAGGATACATTATCAAGTGCTTTCTGTTCTCCGAATTTTTTGGTTACGTCATTAATAATGATCGACATATTAATTAAGTTTAAAGGATCGTCTGTTATGGCGCGAAGGTACCAATTTTTGATAATTATTTTTTGGTGATCATATCAAGCACCTTACTGGTGCGAGCTGCAGAGATAACGTCTCCCGGACAGGTTCCTTTTCCTGTAAGCTCGTCAACGATAGATTGAATTAATGCCTGCTGCACATGGGCAGGTCTTTTATAAGCATAATATCGGCTGATTCCATCACGCACAAATTTTACAGGAGTGAAGCCAAAACATGAAAATTCGATTTTACCCTTTTCACCCGTAATAGTCATTTTATCTTCCTTTAAATATTCAGGTGCAGCAAAATCCCATAATCCGGTACCTGTTATGCCATTTTCAGTTAAAAAACCGGCAGAAGCAAAATCTTCCGGTTCATAAAGTCCGCTCCTGTTGTACACCAGCGATGAAACTTCCTTTATCGGTCCAAAGAAATAATCAATAATATCCAGCTGGTGACTCCCCAGATCATAAATATACCCTCCCCCCGAAATTTCAGGTATTACCCGCCAGGGAAGAGGTTTCTTAAAATCATCAGAATGAGGCGGAGAAAGAAACCGGATTGAAAAGTGCAGGGGTTTGCCGATCTTACGGGTTTCGATAAGTTCCCTGACTTTAAGAAAACCCGGAAGCATTCTTCGGTAATAGGCAACATAAAGAGGAGAGCCTGTTTGTTCCGAAACCTTGATCATCTCCAAACATTCCTTGTAATTTGCTGCCATGGGTTTTTCCACATAAGCTACCTTCCCTGCTTTCATGGCTTTTATGGCATATTCAGCGTGTGATGAGGGTGGTGTGGCAACATAAACAGCATTTACTTCCGGATCGGAAATGAGCTTTTCAGCATCATCATACCAGCGCGATACTTTATGCCGGATTGCGTAATCCTTTGCTTTTGCTGCATCCCGGCGCATTACTGCCACCAGTTTTGAGTTTTTTACCAGGTTAAATGCAGGTCCGCTTTTTACTTCGGTTACATTTCCGCAACCAATTATTCCCCATTTTATCATGTTCTTTAACTTTAGTTTTCATTGATTCATTAGAAAGGTTCTAAGTTAAGCATTCCATGTTTAATTAAACAAATGAATTGATGTGTCATACATCTCCGATATTTTTTCTAATTTTATTTTTTACTAAAAACTAAAATACCGCAATATTGAAAGGTAAAATAATTAAGTCAACAGGTAGCTGGTACAAAGTACTTGCTGATAATGGTAAGACTATGGATTGCCGATTACGTGGACGATTCAAGATTGATGGTATCCGCTCCACAAACCCATTAGCTGTTGGCGATTGTGTAGTATTTTCCCTTGAAGATGATGGAAAAACCGGAATCATTCATGAAATTCTTGAAAGGAAAAACCATATTATACGCAAGTCGACCAATCTGAGCCGCAAAAGCCAGGTCATAGCAGCAAACCTGGATCAGGCTTTGCTCATTGCAACCCTTTATGTGCCACGCACCTCAACCGGTTTTATTGACAGATTCCTGGTAAATTGTGAAGCCTACAGCGTGCCGGCCAACATTGTATTTAACAAATGCGACCTTTACGAAGAGGAAGAGCAGCAACTTCTTGACGAGCTGTTTGCTGTTTATGAACCTTTAGGATATAAATGCATTAAAGTTAGTGCTACCGACAGGATTAATCTGAATGATTTCGAAGGTTTACTCAGGGATAAAACTACATTATTATCCGGTCATTCAGGGGTGGGTAAATCCACTCTCATCAACGCAATAGAGCCGGGTCTGGATCTGAAAGTCGGAGAAATCTCCCTGGTACATTTCAAAGGGAAGCATACCACCACGTTTGCCGAAATGTTTGAGCTTTCCAAAGGTGGTTTTATCATTGATACACCCGGAATCAAGGAATTCGGACTCGTAGATTTTGAAGCCTGGGAACTGAGCCACTATTTTCCTGAAATGAGAGAACTTTTTAACCAGTGCAAATTTGATAATTGCACCCACATGAACGAACCGGGTTGCCGGGTAAAGGAGAAGGTTGAGTCAGGCGAGATAAACGCTACACGATATTACAACTATCTGAATATGCTAACCGGAAGCGATACACGGGGGAAAGGGTGAGGCTGAGGTTAAGGCTGAGAAGCTGAGGGATTTGCCCGAAGTCCCGAGAGCGGTAAGCGATTCGGGATTGAAAGGTTGATAAGTGTAATGATTTAAAATAAAATATAATGCGAGCAGTAATACAACGGGTAACGGAATCATCAGTAACTATCAATGGCAAAGAACATGCACGCATCGGGCAGGGATTTCTCATTCTTTTAGGGATTGAGGAAGCCGATGGCCACGAAGATATTGAATGGCTCTGTGGAAAAATAGCAAGGTTAAGAGTTTTTGATGATGAGAACGGTGTTATGAATCTCCCCATTACAGAAATCGATGGAGAAATTTTACTCATAAGCCAGTTTACATTGCATGCAAGCACCAAAAAGGGGAACCGGCCTTCCTACATCAAAGCAGCAAAACCTGAAACGGCAGTTCCTTTATACGAAGGATTTGCCAAAGAATTATCACAACAGGCCGGCACCGATGTAAAAACCGGTGTTTTCGGTGCCATGATGCAGATTTCGCTCATCAACGACGGACCTGTAACCATCATCATAGATAGCAAAAACAAGGAATAAGATATGGAAATAAGAGAAGCTCAGCAAATTATTGATCAATGGATTACAACCACTGGCGTTCGATACTTCAATGAACTTACCAATATGGCTATGCTTACTGAGGAGGTCGGGGAGGTGGCTCGTATTATTGCCCGAAAATATGGAGAACAGTCTTTTAAAAATGGAGAAGATGATAGGGAACTGAGTGATGAACTGGCTGATGTATTGTTTGTATTGATCTGTATTGCCAATCAGACTGGCGTTGATCTTACCGAAGCACTGGAAAAGAATTTACAAAAGAAAACCCGGAGAGACAGCAAAAGACACCGGGACAATAAAAAACTGAAATCCTGATGAAATTTCTCCAACAGGACTTCAGTTTTACCAGCGGCTTCATCCCTTCGGGGAATCGTCCAAAATGATTTACTGTAAATTGTGAACCAATTAAATCAGGAATAACGGTTTGTCGATAAAGCTCTCATAAACCGGACGCAGCCTGTCGGTATTGTAATGCTTCTCTATATTAACAAATTTCTTGGTACTGGTTACAATATCAACCGGCATATTGTCGTACCGGCCGTTTTTCAGAATTACCAATCGTCCGTGAATTCCTTTAAGAACCAGGTCAAGAGCCAGGTTTCCATATGCCATGGGCACGATGGAATCAATGGCATCGGGGTCGCCCGAACGAACCAGGTAGCCCAGATGCTGGAAGATAGTTTCTACCCGCTGCCCTTTGTTAAACTGGGGAGAAACATCTTTGATCTTCGCAGAAACAGCATCGCCGATACCTCCGAGTTTAGCATGACCAAACATATCTTTTTCCATATTGGAGAACATCATATCTACACCTTCAAAGGTTGCTCCTTCAGAAACCAGTACAACGGAATAATTACTGGGATTTCTTTTCCTGTCTTCAACCAGAAGTTCGGTAAGATGTTCAATCTTGAACTTGTATTCCGGTATTACACAACGGTTGGCAGAACCCGCCATAGTGGGAAGAAGTGCTGTAAATCCGGCGTAGCGCCCGAATACTTCTATTACCAGAACTCTTTCATGTGAGCCGGCAGAGGTTCGTAACAGGTTGGTCATAGCAATGGTACGGGTAACACATGTACTGAAACCAATGCAATAATCGGTTCCCGGAACATCATTATCCATAGTCTTGGGTATGGCAACTACTTTTACACCCTCCTGGTATAGTCTTACAGAATAGCTCAGTGTATCATCACCCCCTATGGGAATAAGGTAATCAAGCCCTATGAAATCTATGTTTTTAAGTACTTCGGGAGTAAGATCGTTCATCTCATTATTGTACTTATCTTTAAGATGATCCGGAACATGTTTTCCGGGTACATGGCTGGGGCGTGTTCTTGAGCTGTGCAAAAAGGTACCTCCGGTACGTCCTGCCTTGTTAACGATATCCTCGGTTAGTTCAACAAAGTTTGCACTATTGTCAACTTTTTTGTCTCGAACAATGTCAATCATTCCTCCCCAGCCCCTGCGTATACCCACAACGCGGTATCCTTCTCTTATTGCTCTAATGGTAATTGCCCTGATAGCAGGATTAAGGCCGGGTACATCTCCACCTCCTGTTAAAATTCCAATAGTTCCTCTTACTTTTTTTGTGTTCATTTTTCCAAACTTTAAAATTATTATTTGATTTTGATTATATGGTCGCGGGTTGTGGTATTAAAATAACCCTCAGCTTGTCATGCGGCGGTAAAAATACAAAAAAAAAATTTGCCTTCTTCTTCGTTATAATGATTTATGAAAGCTTTAATAAACAGAATCAATGTTGTTAAGTTAAACATTCTGTATTTTGAACGCAGATAATGCCGATGAGCAAAAAATACAGCTTTTACGAAGACCATAAAATACCGCTAAAAATTCGTATCTTTGCACCCCTTTAAAAACTGAATTACAGTAGTATTATGGCAAATATTGTTGCACTGGTGGGCCGGCCCAACGTAGGTAAATCCACTCTTTTTAACCGCCTGACGCAAACGCGCATGGCTATTGTTGATTCAACGTCAGGAGTTACCCGCGACAGGCATTACGGCAAATCCGACTGGAACGGGCTTGAGTTTTCAGTAATTGATACCGGTGGTTATATACTGGGATCGGATGACTCGTTTGAAGAAGAAATCCGCAAGCAGGTGCAGATTGCCATTGACGAAGCTTCAGTTATCCTCTTTCTTGTTGATGTTGTGGAAGGCATAACACCTATGGATGAGGATGTGGCTGATCTGTTAAGACGATCAGGGAAAAATGTAATGGTGGTGGCCAACAAAGCCGATAACAATAAGCGGCTGGAGTCAATCGGAGAGTTTTACAGTCTTGGTCTGGGAGAAATTTATGGTGTGTCATCCATCAACGGAAGCGGCACAGGTGAGCTTCTGGATGATCTTGTGGCTACACTCGAAAAGATTCCACTGGAAGATGTGGAAGACCTTCCGAAATTTGCGGTTATAGGAAGACCCAATGTGGGAAAATCATCTCTGATCAATGCACTTACCGGTGAAGAAAGAAATATTGTAACACCCATTGCAGGTACCACCCGCGACAGCATTTATACTCGTTATAACAGCTTTGGGTTCGACTTTTTACTGGTTGATACTGCCGGATTAAGAAAAAAAGGCAAAGTACACGAAAATATTGAGTTTTATTCGGTAATGCGCTCCATAAGGGCCATTGAAAATTCAGATGTTTGCCTGGTGCTTATTGATGCAGCGGAAGGACTTGAAAGCCAGGATGTAAATATTTTCAGCCTTGCTGCACGCAATAATAAAGGAGTTGTTATCCTGGTCAACAAGTGGGATGTTATTGAAAAAGATCACAAAACGGTTCTGGAATTTGAAGAACGGATTAAGAAAAAGATTGCGCCCTTTACGGACGTACCCATAATCTTTACTTCGGTTACTAAAAAACAAAGGATCATAAAGGCGCTTGAAGCCGCTGTAAAGGTTTATGAAAACAGGATCCGGAAAATTACTACAAGTAAACTCAATGAGGTTTTACTTCCCATAATAGAAAACAATCCTCCGCCTGCCGTAAAGGACAAATACATAAGGATAAAATATATAACCCAGTTGCCCACTCATTATCCCACATTTGCGTTTTTTTGCAATTTGCCGCAATATGTAAGGGAATCTTACGCACGTTTCCTTGAAAACCAGATACGCATGAACTGGGATTTTACCGGTGTGCCGATCAGGATCTTTTTCAGAAAAAAATAGATTGAAGGATTGGCTGAAGAAAGGATTAAAGATTGGAATCAGTAAGAATTGATAAATATTTATGGTCGGTAAGGCTTTTCAAAACCAGGAGCCAGGCTACAGATGCATGCCGCTCCGGCAGGGTTAAGATAGATGGCGATGCGGTAAAACCTTCCAGAGATGTCAAGGTAGGGCAGGAGATAAGTCTGCACCTGGGACCCATTACCAAAACTGTTAAAATACTGCAGCTATTACAAAAGAGAGTGGGTGCAAAGCTTGTACCTGAGTATATGCAGGATCTTACCCCCGCTGAAGAATATCAGAAACTGGAGCTGATCAAACAAAGCCCGTTTGTAAAAAGAAAAGGGCGCCCCACAAAAAAAGAGCGCCGCGATATGGACGAATGGTTTGGCTGGGACGAATGATCTATTCTGTACCTTTACCTATTGCTTTTACAATAAACCCTGTTTCACGAAGGTGTCTGTGGTTCAGAATATTTCTCCCGTCGAATAAAAATGCCGGTTTTTTCATCTGATCGAAAATCCTTTGCCAGTCAAAGGTTTTAAATTCATCCCATTCGGTAATGATGGCAATGGCATGGGCGTCTTTACATGCATCATAGGCATTGTCGTATACCTCAAGCATTTGCTCGTTTTCCTTTGCAGGACGGGTTTGCAGGTAGTTAAGGTCGGCAAGCATTTTATCTGCCGATACTTGCGGATCATAAACACTCACCTGTGCAAGGTCGCTGAGCAGGTCGTCGGCAACATAAATGGCAGCTGATTCACGGGTGTCGTTTGTATCTTTCTTGAAGGCCCAGCCCAGTAAAGCGATTTTCTTGCCCGAAACAGTATTAAACAGCGTGTGGATAATATTTCTGGCAAATCTTTTTTTCTGGTAATCGTTCATGATGATAACCTGCTCCCAGTAAGTTGCCACCTCGGGAAGGCCAAAATATTCGCACAAGTATACCAGGTTAAGAATGTCTTTCTGAAAGCATGACCCTCCAAAACCTACGGAAGTTTTCAGAAATTTTGATCCTATGCGGCTGTCAGTACCAATGGCGTAGGCAACTTCATCTATATCGGCGCCAGTAACTTCGCAAAGAGCAGAAAGACTATTAATGGATGATATGCGCTGTGCCAGGAAGGCATTGGCAGTAAGTTTGCTAAGTTCCGATGACCACAAACGGGTTTGAATGATCTGTTCGCGTGGTATCCAATGGGCGTAAATGGCGGTAAGTGCTTCTATGGCTTCAAGTCCTTCCGGAGTCTGGTCACCGCCAATAAGTACCCGGTCGGGTTTTTGTAAATCCTGCACTGCAGTGCCCTCAGCAAGGAATTCAGGATTAGATAACACCTGGAATTTAATTCCGTTGGTATGCTCTTTTAATATGGTTTTGATAGATTCGGCCGTACGAACAGGCAGAGTCGACTTCTCAACTACAATTTTATCGCTGGTACTTACTTCTGCAATTTTTCGTGCACTAAGTTCAACAAATTTAAGATCTGCTGCCCGGCCTTTGCCCAACCCGTAAGTTTTGGTGGGAGTGTTAACACTCATAAATATCATTTCCGATTCTTTAATAGCACCATCAATATCGGTACTGAAAAAAAGATTGCGACCCCGGGCTTCCTTTACTACTTCGAGCAACCCGGGTTCGTATATAGGCAGATCATCAGTTTGCCACTGAGCAATACGATCTTCATTAATATCTACTACTGTAACTTTTATTTCAGGGCATTGCTGAGCAATAACAGCCATGGTAGGACCGCCAACATAGCCTGCCCCGATGCAACAAATAGATTTGACTTTTTTCATATATTATTTTTTCGAAACCGATTCTGTTCAATTATGTGATAAAATGATTAAAAGCCCCGCAAAAGTAAATAAAATATCGACAAAAAACTATAAACAATTGCCTGTCCACAGTTTTTATAATAACATTTTTGGCTGCATGTATTATTTCGCTCAGGCAATATTATAGCCCCAAAAATACGAAAAAGGAGTTTTCCGAAATTTAATTTTCCCTTGCCATATTGAAAATCTTCAAAATCATAGGTTCATAAACCTCCAGAAGGTGCGATCTTCTGAGCTTCAGTGTTGCGCTAAGTTCTCCGGTTTCTACACCCCATTCGTGGCCGATGAGTTCATATTTCATAATCCGCTC
>JAHYJP010000054.1 GCA_019429055.1 Bacteroidales bacterium | reverse complement strand
CCAGGGATCGATGATGCCTGATTTGAAGTAGAAGAATGGCAGGACGGAACCGGCATAGACGAGGGCCCAGAGCAGCCCCATCCGGTGGTCATAAAGCTTCCGTCCCATTTCGAAGAGGATCAGCAGGGTGATGGTCCCGCCGATGGCATTGGGGAACCGGGCGGCAAACTCGTTGATGCCAAATAGTTTCATTGACAGCACCTGCATCCAGATAAACAGCGGCGGTTTCTCCCAGAATGGCTGGTAATTGATCTGAACATTTAGGTAATCCCCTGTAACGATCATTTCCCGGGCAATCTCCGCGAAGTTGATCTCATCCCAGTCGAACAGCGCCACTTGGCCCAGGAAAGGCAGGAACAACAGGCTGCCGGCCAGGATAATGGCGGCGTAGGTTATGGCTCGGCCAGGTACTGCTCTCATAGAAATAATTTTAATGAAATTTCCTTATATTTGTTTCAACTTTGCAAACCAAAAATAATAAAACTAAACCATTATGTTCAATCTGATTCTTTTTGGCCCGCCGGGATCCGGGAAAGGGACACAAGCCAGCCGTATCGCTGAAAAATATAACATGGCGCACATTTCAACCGGGGAGATCTTCCGCCGCGAGATTAAGAACGGGACCGAACTGGGCCAGCGGGTCAAAAACATCATCGAAAAAGGAGACCTGGTCCCCGACATACTGCTGATCGACATACTCCGTTCCGCGCTGGAAATAGATGCCAAACCCGGCGGCGTTATCTTCGACGGCTTCCCCCGCACCTTGCCCCAGGCCGCCGACCTGGATATCCTGATGATCGACCTGAAACAGAAAGTGAACCTCGTGCTGGCGCTGGAAGTCAACGAAGAGGAGGTCGTCAAGCGGCTTCTGATAAGAGCGCAACAGGAAGGCCGTAAAGATGATACCGAAGAGGTGATCCGCAACCGCATGGCGGTGTATCATAAACAAACCTCACCGCTGATACAGTATTACGAAAAACAGGGTAAGTACAAATCCATCCGCGGAATGGGCACCATCGACGAGATCTTTAACGGTATCTGCCAGGTGATCGACAAAGCCAGGGGCTGACAACATCATTTCTTAAAATATTCATGGCCCGTTTATTGGATTGAACATTCTATAAGTTAAGTTGTTTAATCAAATCTAAACATTAACATATATGAAAATAATAATTCAGATGGCGGCCATGGCCGTTTTGATCCTGTTGACAGGAATGACTGCCGGCGCGCAAAAATACATGACCAGGAACGGTTATATAAAATTCTATTCCGAAACACCCATTGAAACCATCCAGGCTGAGAACAAGCAGGTGAACGCCGCGCTTGACCTTGAAACCGGTGATTTGGTATTCATGGTGCTCATGAAATCATTCTTGTTTGAAAAAGCCCTGATGCAGGAGCATTTCAACGAAAACTACGTGGAAAGCCACAAATTTCCCAATTCTACCTTAAAAGCAAAGGTGACCAATATGTCACAGATTGACTTTTCCAAACCCGGCACCTATGAAGCCCTCATCGAAGGTGACCTGACCCTCCACGGCGTGACCCAAAAGATCAGCGAAAAAGGGACCTTTACTGTGAAAGAGGACGGAACTGTGCATGGCAAAAGCAAATTCAACGTCAAACCAAAGGATTACGACATCAAGATCCCCGGCGCGGTGGTAAAAAACATCGCCGAAACGATTGAAGTATCGGTGGATGTGATGCTGACGAAGCTGTAACTTGCATTATCTTTGACATTATTTACTAATGTCATATGCTGCACAAAGGCCCTGTCGTAAAACTTTCTGTTGATATTCACAAGCTGGAGAAGTTCTTTCCGCTGGGTTACGGCCTGGGCACCGGTCCGAAAAACCACCTGCAGATCAACCGCCAGGTATTTGAAAAGGTGCAGGGGCTACTGGCCGATTTTGATGTTTACGATCCCGCGGTTGCACAAGAGTTCTGCTTCATCCTGCTGTGGATCGAGGAAGAACTGGTTGCGGGCGCCGACAGGGATGATCCTTCCGGGAAATATTACCTGATGTGGAAAGAACTGAATGAGCTGCGGGATTATTTTCAGCATCACAGGATCACCTCCGTCCATTTCAAGGGGGAATATGCGAAGAACCAGCCTGGTGAAGAACTTTCCATGCACCACCCGCATAATATCGACCGGCTGTGCGACGGGGTCAGGTGGGCCTTTAACAATGAATTTCACAACAAAAAGGCGAAAAAAGGAAGATCGGGCCAGGCATCATGGGAGAGAAAAAAAATGAGCGCCATAAAGCATAATTTCATCGAATATCTTGACTCCATTAAAGAATTAGAAGCCCGTTCCTTTGAATCTTATTTTTACATTATCGGCTACATTTCAGCCCTGGCCGGCTACTTTTTCACAGAAGAAGAATTCCAGACATCAAACCAGTTGTATAAGAAATATGTCTCCTACCGGGAATACCTGGTGCAAAGTGTCCGGAGCCTGAAATAAAACAATACATTCAAAAATTTATGCCACGGGTCCTTTTTTAACAAATAAAGATGGACAATCAAACATCCAAATGCTCAATCGTCCATGTTCGTGGAGTATATCGGAGTCGAACCGATGACCTCTTGACTGCCAGTCTGCAAAACCCCTTAAGAGTTATCCGGTCTTATAGATTTAATATTGCTGATATACAGCTATATAAAATAATTGTTTACAAGTTATGCAGTGATGTTATCGGTAATTTAACTAAATTTGTTTGTGAATTTGTTTGTGAAATATTCTGAAACATTTATCTATAAAGAGACAGGCGATGGCACCATCTGGTAAAGCTAGTAAAATAGGGGAAAAGAAAGAGGCCCAATTTGAAAAAAATGTCAAAAATGTCAATCCGGAGGTAAAAAAGGCCCGGAAGAAAAAGGAAAAATTACCCGCATTATTCCATCCGGAACAGAATTTTGACCTTTTAAAGAAAAAGGGAGTATCAGTTGCTGTAATCCTGGATACTGTCAGACCCAGGAAAAATGGGACTTCGACTGTCCGAGTGCAGATCATCCACAAACGATTCTCTAAATTCTATTCTACAAAAGTTCAAATGCTGCCTGAGGACTGGCAAAAAATGATTGGACCGAAGACCAGAGGGGACCTGAAAGAAAAGAAGATCATTATCCATGAAAATCTCCGAAGGGCACTGGAAATAATCTATGACCTGGATTCCTTTTCTTTTGAAAAATTCGATAGGCGCTTCCTCGAGGACCGGATCCTGGATGACGTGTTTGCTGCTTATGATGAATACATTAAAATCCTGAGAGGAAACTTGCAGTATGGCAACGCCAATTTTTACACCTATTCCCGGGATTCAATAAGAGCGTTTGTCGGTGATAAAAGGCTTTCTTTTAAAAGCATCACCGTTCAGTTCTTAAAAAGATATGAAAGTCATATGACCTTAAACGGTAAATCACCGACAACCCTTGCCATGTACCTTCGCTGTCTGCGTTATCTTTACAACCAGGCCATTAAAGAGGGAATCGTTAAACGGGAAGATTATCCTTTCGGAAAAGGCAATTACGAGATCCCACAGCCACAAAATATTAAAAAGGCGCTGAAGCTTGCCGAGATTGGGAAGATTTACAAACACGTCCCGGATAACCCAGTGGAACATTTCTATCGTGACCTCTGGCTCTTCTCCTACCTCTGCAATGGTATGAATATGAAAGACATCTGCTGGCTTAAGTACTCAAATATCCATGGCGTCCATATCCACTTCCGAAGAGCAAAAACCATCAACACCAACCGCAACTCTAAGCCAATCGATATCGTCATTTCTCCTGAGGTGAAGCAGATCATTGATCGATGGGGGAACAAGCCCGAACTGCCCGACAGTTATATCTTTCCATTCCTGACCGATGACCAGACCTATGAAAAGAAACATGCCATTGTCGCCCAGGCCGTCCAGATGACCAATCAATACATTAAACGGGTTGCAGCCAAAGTGGGTATTGAATCGAACATCACGACATACACAGCCAGGCATTCCTTTGCCACCGTCCTGAAACGGTCAGGTGTTAATGTAACCTTTATCAGCGATGCCTTAGGCCACACCAATATCAAGACCACCGAGAACTACCTGGACAGCTTTGAGGACGAACAGAAGAAAGAGATAGCGAAAAAGTTAACTGCCTGGTAATGATGGGTTGTGAGCGCATGGGGGCATGGAGGCATGGTGGCATGGAGGCGGGGAAGCGTAGAGCTTAGAGCTTAGAGCCTGGAACTTTGGAACATTGGAACCCTGGAATCCTTCATCCGCCTCCGGCGGACTCAGGACAGGCCCTGGAACACAAGCAAGGGAGCAACTTGCCTTCCCTCCTGCCCATTTCATATATCGGTAATTTCTTACATAGGCAATTGCCAAAACCCGACAGGGCGGAGCGCAGTATTAACTCATACCAGCCGAAAAAACATAGTTTTTTAACCTAAAAACGTCCTAATGCAGGCCGGATGAATATATCAGGCTTCTTTTTCTTCAGAATTGCGATGTAGAAAAAGAAGCAAAAAGAAATCGCCCCGAGATGGAGTTACCAACAACCTGTCACCACTAGAACCGGGTTCTATTGGCTCGGCTTATTGATAACTCAGTTATTTTTTGTGCTTAAATGTACTTATGGATTATACTGAAAGATCTGATGATTTTACAAGTCTGGTGTATGCTATTAATAAAAATGGTATCATGCCAGGTTCCTGCCATACATCACTTTTCTTAATAATACTTATACTAATTACACAATCCCTTATTTATTAAGTCTTCTAAGGCCATTTTAATCAATTGGTTACCTAATTGCCACATAGGTTTTGATTTCCAAGCTTCTCCTGAAAGTCCTTCCATATTTCTTTCTTCTATTAAAATCCATTGTTCAACTTTTTCCAAAAAAGGATCTTCAGAATATTTGCTTTTTAAGTGCTCATATTCAGTTCTTGAACAACTTATAAGTTTATTAACTTTTGGTATGATTTCGTTCCTTTTTTCAATAGTTTGTTCTTCTGTCAAGCCTTTTAATAAGCTGGAAGTGTACCATAAGTAATTTGTGATTTTAAAAAAAGATGTGTCTTGTTTAATAGATTGAGCTCTCATTGTGAAGCCAAAAACCATTAAAGTTAAAATCAAGAAAACAGTTTTCTTCATGATTAGATAATTTAATTAAATTTTAAGATTCGAGTTTTTATATATGGATCATCCGCTTTAATATAATAGGATGCGTTTTTTATGTGGTCTAATTTTTTCGGCTCGGTTGAGCCTGATTTTGTTTTAATAATGACGTACTTTATTCCCTCTAATTCCTGCCCATCAATTACTGTCCCGATATATTTTTTCTCAGGTCCTTCGCCAAAATATATAGTTATATCATACCATAAATATTCAGTAGGTAGCCATCCATTTTTCGATGTGAATAGGTCTGAATTTGATATTCCAGTTTTCCTTTGAAAATGAATATTTATCGGATAATTTAGTAAATTATTTTTTTTTAAGAGCTTCATTATACTGATTAATTAAAATTGGAACATGAGTATCCTCATGACCGCTTAATGAACCAGTTTCGCTCGCTTCTTTTGATAGCACAAAATTTATAGTAGTCAAATTTTCAATGTTATAATCAATAAAGTAGCTGTGATAAGAAGCGATTTGTTCTTTAGCCCATTTATTTTGAAAGATTGTCAGTCTTTTCTTTTCTTCATCACTGATATTTAATCCTGATGTTACTGAACTGTTTGCGAGTTCTGCTTTCGGTTCATAAAGAGCACCAATTGTTTTTAACAACTCTTGTGCTATTTCATAGTCAGGGTCATTTGGTTTAACTTTCTTTAGAAACGGAATTGCTTTTTCCGGCTGAAAGTCTTCAATAAATCGTGTAGCAATTTCAAAGTTACTTTGTTTATCTGATTTATCACTTGTTGTTCCGCAAGAATTTGACATCAGAAGAATAGCAATAATGTATAATAGTCTTTTCATAATATGATAGCTAATCCGATATACACGTTATCTCAGTAGTACTATTTACAATTCTCGTAAAATTACAATTATTATTCAGCAATATCTATTTCCAGGTTCACTTGCTTCACGTTTTTGACCTGGATGAAAGCATTTAGCTCCAGATAAAATGGTATCTCTCCTGCCTCCTGGTGATTCCTTCTTCACCATAAGTAATCTTGTTTGCCCTTGCTGGTCTCCGGCAGCAATTTTCTAAGTGAGCTACCTGGCTTTTTCCCTTGTGATCATCCGGGCACCTGATTGTAGCATCTTTCCTTGCCTCCAGTTCTTTCTATGGCTGGTGGCCTTCAGTTTTCTATCTCCTTCTTTCATGTTTGTATTTCCTGGTTACTCCTGCTGGAAGAGATTGTTGCATTGCGACTCCCTTTATCATGAATATTATGCACAAAGGTAAATACGTTCAATTTCACCTTGCAAGGTCAAGCTGTAGGTTCATTCACTTTTGCCTGCAAAAGATGACCTGAAACCTTGCCGGATCATTTCACTACCTTTTTTGAGGTGCATAATTCATTAACAGGCGAGCCAGATGCCAACACAAGACCCCAGGGCAGGGGCGAAAAAGATGGAAAATACAAACAAAATGACCGAACGGAGAGAAAACTTAAAGAAGACCTCCAAAGCTGTGAAAGAACTAATTGAAGCCGGTAAAATCAAAGCTACAAACTTGAACGATGCCCTTCTGGAATCTTACAGCGGTAAAAAGAAGAACCAGGTGTGGCTTACCCTGGAACTTTGGCAAGCTGCCGGTTACTCAGTACGCAAGGGCGAAACTGCCCAGATGATCTGGGGAAAGAAACAGGAATCTACCAATAAGGAAACAGGCGAGAGCTATTCTTACTTCCAAATCCTGTTTATTTTCAATAACACTCAGGTCGAAAGAACAGTTCGCAACTTCAAAGAACCTGCAACGAAGAAAACAGAAACCGACCAGGCTCTTGTCCCTGAAACCGTTGGTGAAGACCTGCCTTTCTAACGAAGGTCATCCCAAGAGTGAGGACCGGTTGAGCAATCAGCCGGTCTTAATTTAATAAGAATCCATATATGTTTCATTTGCCTTGGTAAGATTGTTTTTCCCGCATATTTCTGTCTGGACAGCTGTTTTGATCGAGCTGCCAAACTCCGATCAATTTCATTAAAAGAGGTGCGAATTGTAAAAATTTGGTCTGTGAAGCAATTTTAACTACCTTTGCACGCTGTTATGATATTCAGAATATCGAAATATTGCGGTATTACTCCACCATGATTTCTCCAGTCCGGATTGCGTAGGGCAGTGCGTTAGCAAATTAAGCGCCTTACTGCCAATTTCAAACTCAATTATTTAGTTGTTTAAAGTGTGGTACGCTGAGTACCTTGAGGATTGGTTATTATGGATATAAAAAATGAAGTAAGCCGGAGAAGGACATTTGCTATTATTTCGCACCCCGATGCCGGTAAAACAACTCTTACAGAAAAACTGCTCTTGTTTAGCGGCGCTATACATGAAGCTGGAGCTGTTAAGAATAATAAAATCAGGAAAACTGCCACATCCGATTTTCTTGAGATAGAAAAACAAAGGGGCATTTCAGTGGCAACCTCGGTGATGACGCTGGATTATACGGGCATGAGGATTAACATTCTTGATACCCCCGGGCACAAAGATTTTGCCGAGGACACTTATCGCACCCTCACGGCGGTAGACAGTGTAATTCTTGTTATAGACAGTGTAAAGGGTGTAGAAGAACAAACCCGCAAGTTAATGGAAGTGTGCCGTATGAGGGCAACTCCGGTGATGATTTTTATTAATAAAATGGACCGGGAAGGCAAAGACCCGTTCGACTTATTGGAAGAACTGGAAAACGAACTTAAAATTGCTGCATGTCCATATACCTGGCCAATTAGTAACGGTAGTCGGTTTAAGGGTGTTTTTAATCTATCAACTGAAAGTATCCAGTTATATAATACAGGTAAAAATAACCTGCCCGAGATGTTTTTGAATACACGCGATATTGAAGACCCCTTGCTGAAAGAGCATATTGGCGAGACAAACTTAACAAATCTATGGGAGGAAATTGCCCTGGCAATCGACCTTTTTGAATCGTTCCACAAAAACCTTTACCGCGAAGGATATCTTGCCCCTGTTTTCTTTGGCAGTGCCCTTAATAATTTTGGTATCCCCGAACTATTTGAAACGTTTTTAAAAATTGCACCGCCTCCGTCTGGATCTAAAACTTTAGAAAGGGTTGTTCTTCCTGAAGAAAATGTATTTTCTGGTTTTGTCTTTAAAATACATGCCAACCTCGACCCCAACCACCGTAATCGTATGGCTTTTTTGAGGGTGTGTTCGGGTAGGTTCGAACGAAATAAAATGTACTATCACACCCGGTTAGGCAAGAAAATGCGTTTTGCCGCCCCGGCCTCATTTATGGCAAATGACACGAACATGATAGAAGAGGCTTTCCCCGGTGATGTTATTGGCCTGTACGACACCGGGAAACTTAAAATCGGCGACACACTGACAGAAGGTGAAAGCCTTCATTTTACAGGTATCCCAAGCTTTTCGCCTGAAATTCTTAAGGAAGTTGTGAACAAAGACCCGCTTAAAACCAAACAACTTGAAAAAGGGGTTATGCAACTAACAGACGAAGGATTGGCACAACTTTTCGTTCAGCAACCCGGCAATATTAAGATAATCGGTACGGTAGGGGAACTTCAGTTCGATGTCATAAAATTCAGGTTAGAACATGAGTATGGCGCTAAATGCGATTTTCGGGCTTTACCTTTTGTAAAAGCCTGTTGGCTCACATCTGCTAACAAACAAAAAATCAATGAAATAATTGGCAGACGGGCAGGGACTATAGCTTTCGATAAATCAAACACACCTGTTTTCTTGGCCGAAAGCGACTGGATGCTTAAAATTGTTAAACAAGCCCACCCCGAAGTTCAATTTCATAATTCTTCAGAGTATAAAGCCCAGATAAAAACTTCAAATACTGATTATGAGTAAAAATTTCAAGTATGATGATGACGCCCTTTTTGCATTGCGCGACGGGGTTAAGAAACTGGCCGGTGCTGTTAAGGTCACCCTCGGGCCTAAAGGATGAAATGTGGTAATAGAAAAAAACGGCAAGCCATTTTCAACAAAAGACGGCGCTACGGCATCCCGGAATATTGAACTTGTCGACCCTTTCGAGAACGAAGGTGCTTCCCTTGTAAAAGTTGCCTGTATAAAAACAGGCGAATCTGCCGGCGATGGTTCTACAACTTCGATGGTACTCGCCGAAGCTTTGCTTGTCAGAAGCCTTAAATTTATTATAGCCGGTATAAACACCGATGAATTTTTATCGGGTTTAAAAACCGGTGTGGATAAAATGCTGCAGGTTTTGGATGAAGTGGCCGATAAAAACGTAAGCAGTCAAATGGTTTCAAAAGTTGCTACAGTAGCAGCAAATAACGATTCAAACGCAGGTGAACTTATAGAAAAACTTTTAGCAAATAATCGCTTATTACCGGCTATTTTCGAAGATTCGCAAGGGGTTGAAAATGAATTGGAAATAATACACGGTACTGAAATACAGGTTGGGTTTTATTCAAGGGATTTTATTACAAACATCGATAAACAATCTTGCGAGCTTGAAGATACCTTTATACTCGTGGTTGACCAAAAAATTGAAAAGTTTCATGAACTTTTACCTGTCCTGGTTATAGTAGCCGGCTATTCAAAACCAATAACCATAATAGCAAAAGATTTTTCTTCCGATGTCATTTCCACTCTTGCTGCCAATAAACGGAATAAGACATTAGATGCACTTGCCATAAAAGTACCGGAAAGTTACGGTTCCGAATTTTTTGAAGATATTGCACTGGTCTGTGGTGCCGAACTCGTATGCCCGCAAAAAGGCAACTCATTAGAAAAATCAAATTTGAATAGTTTGGGTAGGGTGAAGAGCATCGTTTCTACTTCCGAACGTACCATAATCTATGCCTCCGACAATAAGAGCGAGCAGCTTAATCTGGTTATCGACAGCCTTACAGCTAAGGCGGTTAAAGAAACGGATATAAACAAAAAAAATAGCATTGTTGAACGCTTATCCAGGCTCACTGGAAAAATTGCCCATGTGTATATTGGCGCACCAACCGGGTTTGAGCGCGAAGAAAAGAAAAATAGGTTTATCAATGCATACTATTCTGCAAAGGCTGCTTTGGATGAGGGCATTGTGCCCGGTGGCGGAACGGCTTTCCTTTATGCTTTACAAAAACTTGATGGAATCGAAAATTTAAGCGCCCATGAACAGATAGCCATACAAGTTCTAAAGGAATCACTTAAAGCTCCATTCCGCACAATCATTGAAAACGGTGGTGAGCAATCTCCCGGTAAATTCGAGAGAATTATGGAAGAAAATAAATTGGGTTATGGCTATAATATTGTTACGGGCAAATATGAAGATTTTTTTTTAAGTGGAATTGTTGACCCTGTTAAAAGCCTGAAAGAAGGGCTTTCTAATGCCGTATCGGTAGTGTCTTTACTTGTCCGTACAAAATGCGTAATTACCGAAAACAAGGCTTAGAGTTCGAAAATGTATTTGTGCAATTTAATTTCAACAAAAAATTAAATATGATTATTTGCCCATTATGTTTTAATAAAACATCCTTTACATTAGTGGATGGCCCCGATTCAAGGGCTTACAGGGAGTGTAACAAATGTCGTTTAATTTTTACCGAAACACGTTATCTCCTGTCAGCAAAAAGTGAGAAAAAGAGATATTTAACACACAAAAACGGTATCAAATATAAAGGCTATGTCGATTTTCTAAACCAGGCCATTGAACCAGCTTTGCCATTGTTGAACAACGCCATGCAGGGGCTCGATTTCGGTTGTGGGCCAACACCAACGCTGAGTGTAATTTTGGAACAAAAAGGGTTCAAATGCGATAATTACGACCCGCTTTTCTATCCCGAAATACATGAAAAGGAATACGACTTTGTTTTTGCAACCGAATGTTTCGAACATTTTTTCTTCCCTGCAATAGAAATACAGCGTATTAAAAAACATCTCAAACCAGGCGGCCTTTTAATTATTATGACCGAAACATGGAAATCGACTGAAGCTTTTGCCAATTGGTACTATGCCAGAGATTGCACCCATGTTTCCTTTTTTCATAACCAAACGTTTTGTTATATCGCCGAACAATTTGGTTTTGATGCAATGGAGAGCAACAACGACCGGGTAATGTTATTGCAGAAGAAAGAGGGGGAAATCGAAGTTAATTAAATCGTTAGCTATTCTCCCTTTTGTTTTACTTTTTCAGGCAGTTTACGCATAGCCGGGTTTCAGGCCTTATTTTTAACCGTTCAAAAGGTATCGATTTTCTGCATTTTATGCAGATGCCAAAATCGGCATCTTTTACCATTTTCAAGGCTTGAGCAAGCTGGTCTAAACGGGTTTGTATATTTCTCATACTGGCATCAAAAACGCTTTTATTGTTAATGGCATCCATACGTGAAATACGGCCTATTGCATCATCGGGTGATATAGGCTCCGTGAATGATTTTAACTCTTCTGCCTTTTTAGTAAGTTTATGTATTTCATCCTCTATAATTGATACCACTTGTGTTTTTTCTTCTTTTGTCATAATCGAATCTCAAAAATCAAAAATACTCATTTGTAGTTAATGGAAAACACAAACAAAATGACCAAACGTTAAGAAAACTTAAAGAAGACCTCCAAAGCTGTGAAAGAACAATTCGCAACTTCAAAGAACCTGCAACGGATAAAACAGAAACCGACCAGGCTCTTGTTCCCGATACCGTTGGTGAAGACCTGCCTTTCTAACGAAGGTCATTCAGAGAGTGAATACCGGCTGACGATGTCAGTCGGTCTTTATAAGTTGGAGAATTATTGTGTAACCTGAACCCCTTTCCAGAAGGCTACATATCCCTTAATTTTATCGGCCAATGAAGAAGGGTCAGGATAATACCAGGCCGCATCCCTGTTAATTGCACCATTCACTCCAATGTTATAATAGGAAGCTTCGCCTTTCCAGTGGCATACCGAATGGGTGTTGCTTTCTATCAGGAATTCTTTATTCACTGTTTCAAAAGGAAAATATTGATTTCCTTCGATATTTATTGTTTGATCGCTTTCAGCAATCACTTTTCCATTCCAAATTGCTTTCATGATATGGTTGATTTTCTAAAATAGTCGCTCAACTATGCATTTCCTGACAAACCAGATTAATTCGGGATTTCTTATAAATTGAAGAACATTTTTAATGTTGCCGGCTTGGGCCATTCAATGATCCGGAAGCCTTATTATCGATCCAGAGTATTGCGGGAGAATCGAACTGTGGCTAAAGGTTTTGGTCAATGTACATTTGGCACCCCTCACGTATGAATTGAAAAATGACTTCAGTATTCTTACAACTGGTTCTTTCGTTCAATACATCAGTGGGAAGGACCGCGCCTTTCCAATTCTCACCAATTATCCAATAGCCTTTTCCCAGGTCAGTAAGATGATTAAATTGTATTTGTTTACCCGAGGAGTAAGCTGCCAGGTAGAGATATGGCCTGTTTACCAGGGTGTCTTTCATTGCCAATCCGAATCCGAAACCAAATTTCTCTGTTAACTGGAGATAAATTCCTGTGTCAAAATGATGTGGCCAGATACGGATCTCAGCATCGCGCTGCAGAAATCCCAGGAAATAAAGGCAGGCCTGGTTTGCAAGTTGCCGGTAATTCATCCAATCCCTGACCCCATCCCCGGAAAAATCATTACTTGAAAGTGATTCAATATGGTAATCAGGAATTGTGAAATGCAGTTCATGAAAGATTTTTTCGGTTTTCATCCCGATAGATTCCGGGTAGATAGCTGAATCTTGCTCAATCTGAAGCATTGTTTTTTCGAAAAATCCAAAAGAATGCAGCACCTCAAGATAATTATCCTGCCACTCAAACTGTTTCGTTTTAAGGTTAAGTGAAAACATCAGATTTTGTTCATCCTTATTAATCCATCGCCCGGCTAATCTTCCGGCAACAGGATCAAAGTACAGGTTGGTATGGCTGTCGTCTGATTTCGCAGGGACATAGGCACGGTTTATCCTTGCAATCACCTGGCTTAACCAATGGATTTGCTGATCAGTTTGAATATACAATTGCATGGCCGATGTATTATTAATTACTTCTGATAAGGGTCAGAATGATTATTAAAATCTCTTGAAGAATTCAATCCCCACAATGAATCAACGAACCAGGAACGTTTGTCGTAATAGTTATTGATTATCCTGAATCCCGAATTCCCGGCAAGTGTTTTAATCATGGTTTCATCATATTTTTGTGACATTTCCATGTAGATCCTTTCATTTTCCTGGAGATGTATGGTCCTGTCCAAATCCAGTATATGGACCTGTTGATCTTTTGTGCTAATCAGGTAACTTTCGGCTGTTCCCGTGTATGGATCATATACTTCCTGATGAATAAAATTATCGGTATTGAAGTCAGCATCCAATTCATCATTGATCCTGCTTAATAAATTGAGATTGAAGGCAGCTGTTAATCCATATGGATCATTGTAAGCCCGGAGAATAATTTCAGGATCTTTTTTCACATCGAATCCGATAAGCAATTTATCCTCTGCGTTCAATATTGACCGCAATTGTCTCAGGAAAGTTAACGATTCTTCATAGGAGTAATTACCGATATTTGAACCGAGGAAAAGGACGATTTTTGGAATGGACCCATTCAGTAGCGGGATGAGATCTAAATAATCGCCAATTTGTTCCCGGACATCCAATCCGGGCAATCTTTTGTGAATATCCTGCTTTAATTTCTCCATCGATTCCCTGGAGATATCTATTGGGATATAGGTAAAATCCACACCATTCTTAAACAGGTGAGATAACAGGACTTTAGTTTTTAATCCATCCCCTGCTCCCAGTTCGATCAGTTGAAATCCTTTGTCAGGTGAAAAGAATTGATCAGCAAATTCAATTTTATAATTTTCAAAGATTTCCAGTTCACAATCAGTCAGGTAATATTCGGGCATGCGCATAATTTCCTCAAAAATTCTGCTCCCGCTTTCATCATAGAAGTATTTCGAAAGAAGGTATTTGGGTTTGGAAGACAGACCTATAAGGGTGTCCTCAGCAAATCCGGTGGTTTTTATTATCTTATCCATTGTGTTAGTGTTTGTATGGGATAATTTCTTGCACCCCGGTTTCAAAAGGATTTTTTGGGTCATTGCTCCATTCAAACCAACCCCCGTCATACACCGAGACTTTGGGCCAGCCCATCAGCCAGGCGTTGAACCAGGCTTCGCTGCCTCTCCAACCAGTTCCGCAATAAAATGCCAGGTGCTTATCGGGCGTTATCCCACTTTTACGCCAGATCGCCTCAATTTCATGGTATTCGCGTGTGGTATGATCGAAATTTCGGTAGTTTTCCATATGGTAGGCATCGCTTCCGCAGTCAGCGAAAATGGCGCCCGGAATCCTGCCTTTAGCTTCGATATAATTATAGCCGCTGACCTCACCGATATATTCAGGCCAACTACGTACACAAACCAGCTCAGCATGAGGTGATGCAATCATCTGTTTCGCCTCGGGGGTATCCACAGCGAGTTCAGGATGAGCAGGTATGTGGGCGCCAAAGTCATCAACCGGCTTTTTTGGTTCATCCACATGCGCTATTTCAAAGCCGGCATCCTGCCACGACTGAAACCCGCCGTTCAGTATTCTTACATCTTTTACCCCGGCGAACATCATAATAAAAGCGCAACGCATGGCTCCGATATCTCCTGCTGCACTGCCGGGGAAAGGGTCTTTATTATCCGGATCCAAATATTTCCCGTAAAGCACAACCGTGGTATCAGCCGTGATGCCATGTTGTTCCAGTGCGTCTTTCAGCTCTTGCGAACTGCGGCGGTTCCAGGTTTCAGGTGCTTCCAGGATCAGCGTATCCATGTCAATGGCTCCTGGAAGGTGCCCACTTAAGTACGCGTCACGATTGCGATAGTGAGCATGAACTACTACATAACGGTTATTTTCATAAAACGCAGGGCGTTGACCCATAATGAGCTCATTGACCCAGTTTGCCGAAACCAGGTGCTTATATTTCGCAAGATGTTCCAGCGGCTTCATTGAATCCGGCAACCACTGTTCTAAAAAATCATAATAGACTGATAATTGTTTAAACCCGGATTTTATAAATCTTTCGGCAGCCTGATCCACCTCATCCCTGTCATATCCGTAAATGACCAATGGCATTTCAGTGGATAATCCTTTACGATGGACTGCTTCGATCCAGTCGATGTATTTAGTCCACTTCAGTGGTAAGCTCCTGGCTCCCGGAATATGTCCCCCTCTGTATTCTCCTTTCAAGGCCCACCCATTATATGCATCAACCGGACGCACGTCAACGACGAAGCCTGATCTTTCTTCAATGAATTCAATCAGTTCCGCCGTTGAGATTTGTTTCACATTTTGATTCATGAGGCTTCATGTAATTGTGAAGTCAATAATACGCTTATTTTTTCACAAAAAGCGCCACCACAATACCATAAATGATGTGTCCCATGATACTTCCGATCATCATCAGCACCATGCTGCCTTCGGGTGAAGGCATGTTTCCAAACATAGCTCCCATAACCATCATGGCTATTTGCGCAAATACAAAAGCTGCCATTCCAAAAATGACCCCTTTTAAAATCCTGCTTTTTACTTTACTCAGTAAAGGCAGCAACAAGAACACGTACATTAAGGCGAAGATTATCCCTATCATGAAATGCATGATCCAGCCAAGAAAAACCGGGACGTTCATCATCATGGAAAGCATGGCTGCAGGATTCATTTTTGGCATTCCCATATAGGGGCCCATAAACGTTACTAATGTCATTACGATGGTGGCTAACTATACCCCCGATAACTGCTTGTGTGATTTTTGTTTTCATTTTTTAATTTGATTTTTAATACGATGAATTTCTTAATGAATTGTATACAGTTAGTCGGACATTTGCATAATTCCTGACAGAAAATCAATTAAAAAATCGGAAAAGACTGGGAAATTTGAAAACCGTTACATCGGCTCCGCGATTAGCCAGATGCCGTGCCGCACAAATACCACCACCGCCATTTCCGCCTGTTCCGGCAAGGACAAGAATCTTTGCTTTGTTCCAATTCCTGCCCAGTTTTTCGATGGTAAGCGTGCATAGGTTCCGCCCGGCGTTTTCCATCATCTGGTAAAGGTTAGGGCCGGTTTCTTGCATCGCAATTCGGTCGATTTCCATCATTTGCTTATCAGAAACAGTAGGGATTTCTATGCCTGTTGTCGTGATGAATTTCATAGTCTTCAGAAATGACAGAAAGTGCCCTCCCGCAGGAGAAGCACTTTTGCCAATTGTTAATTAGTTTGTCGTTCTATTTCGATACGATCAGTTTATTAATGCTTTGCACGTCATTATTAGCGTCCAATCTTAAAATATAGGTGCCTGGAGTGAAAGAATTCAAGGCGACCTTGATGCTATGCGGGCCTGAAGCTAAGTTAGAAGCGGGTTCAGTGTGTATTAATCTGCCCGATAGATCGAAAAGCTTTATTCCAACTACTGCAGATTCAATCAGGTTGAATTCAATCGTAGCATATTTTGTCGCCGGATTAGGATAAATCCTGATTTCTGAGTTTTCAGAAATAACTGGATTTATTCCTAATACGTTGATGTCAAGGATTCCCCTGGCAGCGAAGACAAAAGGTAGTGTGCCACCAGCAATATAAGGTATTCCGTCCCCGTCTGAATCATTTCCGGTTTCGCCGGATTGTTCAGCTTCAGAAAGGATCATCCCATTGTAAATGTTTTTAAAGACCCGGGTATAAATTGTAGCTGCATCGGATTGGTTCCCAACAAGAGAAGCTTCCCGTAATGCGCCTGACAAAACTGCAAGAGTATAAGGGTCATATGTGGCTGTAATGCTGAACACTTCAGTTCTGAAAGCCATTTTCGAGGGTACGTAAAATGTGTTTATAAGGTAATTGTAAGCATCGTTGGCTCCCTGAAGGATGGCTGTGTTGCCCGTAGAAACGTAGGAAGCGTACAACCCTCTTATTATTGCAGCCTGGGCCGATAAAGATTGTGGATCGGAAGAACCACCGTTGCCTAATGTATAGCTGTTATAGAAACCACCCTGGGATTTTTTCAGGTTTGCAATAATGAAATCAGTTTGCGCATTCAAAGCGTTAGCAGCCATTGGTTCTAAAGGTGTTGCGGCAAATTCTTCAATAAATTTTGCCAGGACAACCAGCGAGTACCCTGCATTTTCAGCGCTGATGGTGTTTTCAGGGACTGGCTGGCCTGAACCATCAAGGTTCGAAACATCGACGAAGGTTCCTTCAGTTGCATTAAAGTGCATTGCCAGGGTGTTCATGAAAATCACCTTGCTCGTTCCCATCATAAGGTCAAAAGGACCGGGCATTCCTGTCACTGACATCGGGGCCGGGAATGGATCGCCGTCAAAGACTTCATGGTAGGCATAATGTTCAGGATCATTGATTTCCGGGTCCATCATATTTTTAAATGATAGAGTTGCCCATAAGAAAGATAATTGGTCCCACAGGTGGCTGCTTGCATCCGTCACTGTTAATTCATCCATTTGAGGGGGTAACATTTCGTTTACCATGGTTTCGGTAACCGCAATGCGGTGAGGGAAATATTGAATACCGTTTGCCGGGTCATACGTCATGGGGTCGACCATTCCGAGGGAAGTGCCATCGTAAGCAAGACTGTTGATCGTAAACAATGTTTTATTTACAGATTCAGCCGTCAGCACCTGGCCGATGAATCCGTCGAGATTATTTCCTCCGTAATAAATGCCATTCTCAGGATCAAAATTAGGTGAGCCCACTGAATCGGGACTATTTGTGCCATCTGCTTCGATGCCATTGTCTTCTGCATCGTGAAAAGCGCCCAGCATATCCTTTGCCCACCAATATTGTTTCAGCATTGTTTGTCCCATGGCAGCCAGATTCAGCGTCTTATCCATTTTGTCCCTGTCCCAGCGTAAGCTTGAAAAATCCATCTGGAAATCGGGGGCGACAGTTTGGGGCAAATGCATGTTACCGGTTTCAAATTCGGCAAACTGAGGAAAAGGATTAGCAGGGGCCATCTGGTTGGCCAGCATGCTGAAATGACCGATCATTTTCATCAGCTCGTCATCTTCATTGAATCCATTGACCATACCACCGGTAAATGTTCCATCGAATCCTTCCGGTTCCATGGCGGCCATTTGGGTCACCATCGGCGACCACATCATATGGAGGCCTATGCCGGAACGTGAGATTACTGTGCCTAAAAGGTATCTCGAATATTCATAATTTTCAATCCCTGTAGTGTATGAGATTGAATCAGGGGAGTTCAGAACCATCGGGTCAAGATCGTCCAGATTGTAACCCAGGGCTTCAGCAAAAGGCTCGCCGCTTTCGAATAACTCATTTGCCAGTAGCATCTGGTCGGCTGTTTTAAAGGTTGAATCATTTTGAATGACTACCTGGGATTGTGCAAGGTTGCCTGCCAGTAAAAAGGCAGTCATCAATAAAAAGGTAATTTTTGTTTTCATTTTTTGATGCTTTTGAATGATTAATTGTATGAATGTTTCCCGAATTGTCGGAGGGATTAATCATTCCTGACAAAAAATGTAAATATTTTAATTTTTGGTGCTAAATACCGTAGGCTTCGGGGTGTTTTGATACGGAAAGAATTAATTCTGCCGATTAAATATAATAGATTAGTTGCCTGGATGTGTATTTTTCTCCTTCAACTGGATGGAAGGGCATTTATTTGAACCATATGAACAAAACACACAACAATCCCCAGGCATAGGCCGAATCAAGGATTTGCAGTTTTCGCATTCATAGAAATACAGGCAAGTGTCGAGGGGCATTTGTTCAGTTTTCACATGCTTGCAAACCGGGCATGTGATATCCGAGTCATAATTGATTTTCATTTCTTGTTGTTGTTAAATAAATTTATAAAATATTATCGATATATTACATCTTTCTTTCATTTATAAGATGCTTTGGTTTAATTACTTCATAGGTATCACAATTATGCTTTTGGCCGGAAAGGTGTATGTTCATCGTTGTAATATCTCCATGATTTATATGGCGATAATAGATTCGGTAGAAAAAACCTCCAAGAAGCATGCCTGAAACCGGACCGATAAAATACACCCACCAGCCAGGCCATTCATTAGCCGCAAGCGCTGAACCTGCTGTTCGGGCCGGATTGATGCTCATCCCTGAGAAAGGTGCCTCAAACGTGATGAATAATACAAGCAGAATGCCCACGAAATATCCGGTATATGGAGCTGCTTTCACCGAATTACTGCTGATCAAGACAACAAGAATGATAATAACTGAAAGAATGAATTCCATTGCCAAAGCCAGCCATACACCCTGATTACCTGGTGTAGTTGCGACATAATTTACTGAAGGATCTGAAATATAATGGAATAGGGTCCATTTAAAAACAGCAACTCCCAGGTATCCCCCTATAAACTGAAGCAGGATGTACCAGAATGCATCCTCCAGGCAGATTCTGTTCAAAACAAGGAAAGTAAGTGTGACTGCCGGGTTCATGTGGGCTCCTGACCGCTTGCCCCATCCCGAATAGATGAGCAGGACAGCCGTGGCCCCCATAGCGAGGCCTACCAGAAGCCTCCTCAGGGTTACATCATCAATTAATTGTCTAATGGGTAGTCCGGGATGCTCAAACAGAATTACAAAAAAACTCGCTGACATCATGAACATACCCAGGGCCCAAGCTTCCATCAGGTAAATGCGCCAGTGCTGGTAAAATACTTTCAGGAGACGATTCTGCACAATTTTTGTTTTTTAATGTGTTAAATCTTTCTTGTGGATACGGTCAATTAATTCAGCCACTACACCTGTCCAACCAGTTTGATGTGATGCGCCAATTCCTCGCCCTGTATCGCCATGAAAGTATTCGTAAAAAAGAACCAGGTCTCTGAAATGCGGATCATGCTGATACAATTGGTTGTTGCCATGAATAGCACGATGGCCTTCTGAATCTTTTGTAAACAATGAAATCAAACCTTGAGCAATATCATCGGCCACCTGATCGAGGTTTACCAGTCGGTCGCAACCAGCCGGACAAGCCGTTATCACAGAGTTGCCATAATATTGGTATAAAGTGAGCAAAGATTGGATCAACAGGTAATTCATAGGCATCCAGACAGGCCCTCGCCAGTTGGAGTTGCCACCAAAAAGGTCACTGGTAGTTTCTCCTGGCTCGTATGTTATTCCATACTTAATACCATCAATGTGCACTGCATAAGGTGTTTTATGAATTTTGGAAACACTGCGGATGCCGTGCCCGGAAAAGAATTCATTTTCGTCAAGTAAGGCTTCCAGTAATTTTTCAAGTCGGTGTCGTGGTGTGAGGGAAAGTAAAATATCTTCACCACTTTTTAATTCTTCAACGACGATATAAAGATTGTTTTTCAGGCGGTAATTTCGGAACCAGTTAAGTCGTTTTACGAAATCGGGCACTTTTTCCAGTCTTTTTTTATCCAGGACCAGTGTGGCAAAAAAGCTGGTTAAACCAACAAGGGACCGTACTTTCAACGGGACATAATTTCCATCAGGCTTCGCAAGCAAGTCATAGAAAAATCCTTCGGCCTCATCCCAGGCGCCGGTCCAGTCTTCTCCCATACGATTCAGGGATTCGGCAATGTAAACAAAGTGCTCAAAGAACTTTGTGGTGACATCTTCGAATGTGTTGTCTTCCTGGGAAATTTCAAGGGCTATATCCAGCATGTTCAGGCAATACATGGCCATCCAGCTTGTGCCATCGGCCTGTTCCAGGTGACCGCCCCC
>JAHYJP010000311.1 GCA_019429055.1 Bacteroidales bacterium | reverse complement strand
AGTTTCCGCGATAGTCTGCAGGCTGATTTATCAACTGAAATTAATCATAATATTGATTTAACTACCATTGAATAAGCTAAACAGGAAAAGAGCTGTGGCAGCATCTGAAAACAATGGAAAATCTTATCAACACAGATCAAATGTTCATGATAATTTGATACTTTTATTACTTCGGAAAATCTAATTTCGCTATGCTAACAAGAGATAATTTTCTTCATAATCATATAGCCATGAAAAATTTCAAAAAACATATCCGTTGGCCGGCAATTGTTGTTTTATCAATTTCCATCCTGTTATTCAAATCATGCGATTTCAGTTATCTGGATGCTATTGACAACATGGACGATTATATCTATGAAGCAACCTTTGCCATCCCACTCGTTGATTCAAGACTCTCCATCAGCGACATTATAGATCCTGATGGTATTGGTACCATAGAAACTGATGAGGAAAACCTTATATGGCTTGTTTACAAAGGACGGGTTTTTTCTATACCTGCCGAAGAGGTTTTTCTTTTTCCAGATCAGAATCAAAGTTTTTCGGCAGAAGTTAATCCCCCTGCAAAGTCTGAGATAGTGATCGAAAGAGGTTTTTTACTACTTTT
This sequence comes from Bacteroidales bacterium, assembly GCA_019429055.1. Taxonomy (GTDB): domain Bacteria; phylum Bacteroidota; class Bacteroidia; order Bacteroidales; family UBA7960; genus SKVR01. The sequence goes on along the minus strand of JAHYJP010000311.1, from coordinate 2,120 downwards.
CAGTGAAGATCAGTACATTGAACAGATCTCTTTCCGGCGTGGAGAATTCAATGTAAGGATTGATAATGCAGAACAACTCATTGCTGACGGATATAACATCAGCGCACAATTCGAGATCATCAATTCTGAAACTGAGAGTGGAGGACTGATCAGCGGAACTGCAAACCCCTCCCAGCCTGCCAGTATAAACCTTATGGGGAGCAGTATTAATTTAGGCAACAATGCGAACCTATTCCTGGTAAAGTTTACGATTACAGTTACAGGAAATGGTAATCCTGCCAATGCACCTTATAACATTTCCATACACCAATCCCTTGAAAACATAAGATATCAGTCGATCTATGGCTATATCGGGGATATTACTTTCCCTGTGGGAAATACGGAAGTAGAAATTGATATCTTCAGGAATGCCAATATTGCCGATATCTTTTTTGAAAATCCGGTAATAGAGATCATTACAAGAAGTTCCTTTGGCACACCCATAGAACTCAACTTTACCGAGTTTTATGCTTTCAATCGTGATGATGAGACCCTACCTATCGAAAATGAAACAGTAACCCACTGGGGCATAAACATACCTGAAAGCCTTGGAGATACTGCAGTTACCAACCTGGAACTTAACAGATCCAACTCCAATATTGATGATATAATGACCATAAGGCCCACCGGTATTTATTATAATGTAATAGGGACAACCAATCCGGCCAAAGATCAATCACCCAACTTTATCAATTACGACAGCAATCTGATTATTGATATGGAGGTAAATCTGCCGCTCTTTGGCCGGGTTGATTTCTTTGAATTACAGGATACCATTGGCAATACACTGGAAGACCTTCCGGAAGATGCCCGGATCGAATGGCTGGAGTTAAAGATTCAGATAGAAAATGGCTTCCCGTTTACTGCTTCCATCGATGTTTTTTTCCTGGATGAAAATATGCAGGTATACGACCGCCTTTTTTCTGAACCCACACCCCTGAATGTAATTGAATCGGCACCTACCGATCCGGAAACAAATATCGTTACTCAACCCACCACAAAAGAAACTTTGATCTACCTTGAGGAGAACAAGATTGAAGGCATGCGGGAGGCAAAAAATCTTTTGCTTAATGTACAATTCAATACTTATAACCAGGATTCAGGTGAGTCGGTGAAAATACTTGATTCTTACGAGATGGGGATCCGCATGGGAGTGCGTGCAAAACTAAACACAGAACTCTTTGGTGTTGATGAAGATTAACCTTACAGAAGGAAAAGGTATCTCAAAAAATAATAAAACAGGAGCAATTTATGAACCCACATATACGCAAAACCAGCCGGCTGATAGTTTTAGTTTTTATCATGGTTTTTTCAGGAATTTTTAATCCTGCCAAAGCCCAGTTGTACAATACCATTTACTGGATGCAGGGTATACCCCAGGCATCATACAGCAATCCTGCACTGCAACCCGATCCGGGTTTTTACCTCGGAATTCCGGGCGCATCATCACTTTATCTCGGTCTTAACCACAATGGTTTTGCGCCGCAGGATCTCATCAAAAAGAATGAGAATGGTGAGAGCTTTTATATCGATGAGCAGTCTATGCTCAATAAACTTGACAGGAATAATTTTCTGAGTTTTGATTTTCAGGCAGATATTCTGGGTTTTGGCTTCAGAAGCAAAAAAGACTACTTCTCGTTCAATATTACCGAGAAAGTTGGAACCCGGTTCGGTTACACGCGCGATTTTATGCGTCTGCTGGCCGACGGTAATGACTACTTTCTGCAACAAAGCATTCAACAGGGAGAAGAAATACCTGCCGAACTGGGCCGTATTTCGCTGGATGCCATTCACTACCGCGAATTTGGCATTGGATACTCACGCCAGTGGAACAACTGGCTGACCGCCGGTATTCGCGCCAAAGCCCTTCAGGGCATGGGAAATCTGTATTTCGAAAAAACAGATCTGAAGTTCACCACCCGCGAAAACAACTACGAATTACTTCTTAATGCTGATCTGCTGGTAAATACTTCCATTTTCTTTGAGCTCGCACCTATTGATTCCATTGGTAATGATACCTATTTTGAGATTGATGAAGATGATATTATCAATTACCTTACCAACAGGGGAAATCTAGGACT
>JAHYJP010000310.1 GCA_019429055.1 Bacteroidales bacterium | reverse complement strand
ACGAATGGGTCCACTAATTACACGAATTTTCACGAAGGTTTTATTGCCACGGATGCACGGATAAAAAGTAAGCCACGAAGACACGAATAAAAAGAAAATGATATCCCTCAGCAGCTCGTAGCACCCTTCCCTTTTAGGGAGGGGCAGGGGCGTAGGTTCTTGGGTCAGCCACGAATGGGTCCACGGATTACACGAATTTTCACGGAGGGTTTTTTTCTCGCAGAGACGCAGAGACGCAGTTTTTGAAAATCACGGGGTGATTTTCCGGGATACCATAATTCCGATGCTATTCCTATTCCCCAACTATTTTAAGAGCCTTTTCAATTAAAGACCTGCTTATCCTAAAATTGGTATTATGTATCTGATTCAAAATGGGTTTCAGTTCTCTGATGAGATTCTTTTCTTTTGCCAGAATCATTAGGCCTAATGTTCCGGTAATCCTAATACCCATTGCTTTAGCTTCTTTTCGTCCTTTAGCCTCATCAATAATTAACAGGCAATTCTCCAGCTCCAGTGCAAGGGCAATTACACTTGCTTCTCCTTTATCAAGAAAAGTGCTGAGTATTTTATGATAATTAGGATCTTTTGGATTCTGAATTTGAAAAAAATCAGGCAGGTCTCCCATGAATTCGTCTTCAACCTCTTTTGTAATGATTATTTTTCCAAAGAGTTCCTTTAGTAAATTCAACTGTTGTAATTTTTGCAGCAGAATCAAACAACTGGTATCAGATACTATAATCTTTTGCATTTGCCAGGTCGTTATCCAGTTCTTCAGGGGGGTAATTTATGATTTCGGTGTCATACGCAGCCAAAAGCTCCATAAAGGTTCTTTTGGATAATCCCACCAGTTCGGCAGCTTGTCCCAAGGTTAGTTTTCCTTTTTTAAACAACCCAGCTGCCAGTGTCATTTTGGCTTCTTTTTCATCGATACTGAAATTCTCAGGAAACTTTAATATTAGGGTTTTCATGACTATACTTTTAATATGTAAAAATACAAAAATATTATGGTTGTATTGTGGAGATTGTTGGAAAGATTGAAAGAATACAAAGCTGAGCTCGACGAAGTCAACACACGAATGTTTTTTTTCTCGCCAAGACGCAGGGACGCAGTTTTGAAAATCACGGGGTGATTTTCCGGGTACGACTAAAGCTCGTGCCCGGAATTGGAAACAGAACCAGGGTGGTTGAAAGAACAAGGGATTGCATCCCTGATCATCTTTTGCACCACGAAAACCCGGGGTTACTGATTTGATTTTCCCGGCAAGGATAACGGGTTTGTGAGGGATGCCATCCCAAACCTTATTTTCTTACTTTCTTATTTCTAATTTTCCGATTTTCTTATATGCCTTATACAGTCTTATATGCCTTATATGGTAATATTTTTGAAAACGAAAAGTTCACAAAGAATCCGCAATGCACACAAAAGATCAGCTGCTACTTGCGTTCCTTGCGAAAAACCTTGCGATCCTTGCGGTTCATTCCAAGCAAGGTTAACTACATTTGAAAAAAAAATCTTATCCGGTAAAAATTTTTTCCAAAATTTATGTAGGTTTGTGGGATTTTTTACATAAACAAATTTCACAATCAAAAATAAAATCTAACCTTTAAAAATATCAAAACACATGAGTAAAAAGAAAAACGTAATTATTATCGGTGCTGCCGGACGAGATTTTCACAACTTCAACACCTACTACCGAAAAAACGACAATTATAATGTGGTTGCTTTTACCGCTGCCCAGATTCCCGATATCGACGGAAGAAAATATCCTGCGGAGCTGGCCGGTGAACTTTACCCCGAAGGAATTCCCATTTACACACAGGAAGAATTGCCGCGACTTATAAAGGAACTGGATGTGGATGTTTGTGCATTCTCGTACAGTGATGTTTCTTACCAGCAGGTTATGGCAGTCGGTTCTATTGTAAATGCAAATGGAGCCGATTTTTTGCTTATAGGCCCCAAGGAAACCATGATTAAAAGTACCAAGCCGTTAATTGCCGTGGGTGCAGTTCGCACAGGTTGTGGTAAAAGCCAGACTTCTCGCAAGATCATCGAAGCCCTTATGGCTCATGGAATGAAGGTAGTGGCTATTCGTCACCCCATGCCCTACGGCGACCTGGTGGCACAGAAAGTTCAGCGCTTTGCTACTGTTGAAGACCTTAAAAAGCACGATTGTACCATCGAAGAGATGGAAGAATACGAACCCCACGTGGTACGCGGCAATGTAATTTATGCAGGTGTGGATTATGAAGCTATTCTGCGTGAAGCAGAAAAAGAAGCTGATGTTATTTTGTGGGATGGAGGAAATAACGACTTCCCCTTCTACAAACCCGACCTGATGGTCACTGTGGTTGACCCACACCGTCCCGGCCATGAACTTAATTATTATCCGGGTGAAACCACACTCCGCATTGCCGATATCGTTGTGATCAATAAGATGGACAGTGCAGGACCTGAGAATATCCAGATCGTACGCGATAATATTATGAAAGTAAATCCCAATGCCATAGTGGTTGACGGTGCATCACCGCTTACCGTAAGTGATCCGTCGCTCATCAAAGGCAAGCGTGTTCTGGTTGTGGAAGATGGGCCTACCCTCACACACGGTCAAATGAAGATTGGTGCCGGAGCAGTAGCCGCCAGAAAATTTGGTGCTGCCGAGTTGGTTGATCCTCGTCCTTACCTGGTGGGCCGTT
>JAHYJP010000053.1 GCA_019429055.1 Bacteroidales bacterium | reverse complement strand
GAATCCGCGTTCCCTGAGTCCGTTCTGTAATGCACGGGTTATAGTCCAAAGCTTTTCTCTTAACTCAGGGTGCTTTCTTACGAGTTCAAGTCTTTTCAGAGCACCTACTACAAGTGGCATAGGGAGTGATTTGGCAAAGATCTGACTTCGCATATTATACATCAGGTAGTAAATAACTTCCCTGGATGAGGCCACAAAAGCTCCTATGGAAGCCATGGACTTGGCAAAGGTTCCGAAATACACATCAATCTGGTCATTTACGCCCAAATGTTCACCGACTCCTGCACCGGTTTCTCCCATTGTTCCAAAACCATGGGCGTCATCTACCAGCAAACGGAAATTGTATTGTTTCTTCAATGCTACTATTTCATCCAGCTTACCCAGATCGCCCGACATGCCAAATACACCTTCTGTAATAACCATGATTCCACCACCTGTTTCTGATGCAACCTTCGTGGCATGTTCAAGTTGCTTTTTCAGATTTTCAATATTGTTGTGAGGGTATACAAAACGTTTACCAATATGCATGCGTAAGCCATCCACAATACAAGCGTGTGATTCTGAATCATATACAACCACATCTTTGCGATCAAGTAATGCATCAATGATAGAAACCATGCCCTGGTATCCATAATTGAGCAAATATGCCGATTCCTTTCCTACAAAAGCTGCCAGTTCTCTTTCCAGTTGCTCGTGAAGGTCACTTTGTCCTGACATCATACGAGCCCCCATGGGCAGAGCAAGTCCGTATTTTGCTGCTGCTTCTGCATCTGCTTTTCTTACTTCAGGGTGGTTAGCAAGTCCCAGGTAATTATTTAAACTCCAAACCAGTTTTTCTTTACCACGAAACTTCATCCGGTTCGAAATGTCTCCTTCAAGTTTCGGAAATGCAAAATAGCCATGAATACGGTCAGCATACTGACCCAATGGCCCCATATTTTGTGTTGCTTTATTGAATATATCCACGGTTATTATTGTTTTATGTAAATGATAAAAATAATTTGCAAACTTATAATTTTATTTGGGTATTGACAAAAAAAGGATGGTAAAATAAATATTTCACAAAGAAAAGAATACCAGGGGATCGGGGCATATTTTTATGTATTTTTCCTTATCTGACTTGCTGCAAACCCCGGGGAAATCCCCTTTGTTATCTCCCATGTCAGAAATAATCTGAAAATGAAGATGTGGCGGCCAGTCGCCGTTAACAGGAAAATTTCCAACACGGCAAAATGGTTCTCCCTGATCAAAAGGTCTTCCGATGTATAGGTTTTCGATTGACTTAAGATCGAGATGACCGTAAAGAGTATAAAAGTTTGTGCTTTCAAGCTCATGCTCAAGAATTATTGTGGGGCCGTAATCACCATAATTGTTATTATTGGCAAAGCTGTGAACAATGGACTTCATAGGAGCGTGAACCGTTTTTCCTGCTTCTGTCCATACATCTATACCAAGGTGTATGCTTCTTGCCTCTTCGGGTGAAACAGAAAACAGCGGACTGCGACGATAAACCTCCCTGTCTTCCATGTAGCCACCATAACCATATTGCATCCCTGCATTCTTTATTTTGTTAAAGACATATTTGTTGAGTTCTTCTACATTATGAAAATCAAGATCTTTCATTTCAGGGTTGTCAACACTGAAGTCAAGCATGAAAGTATTTTCGGGATTTAATTCGGGCAGGAAAATGGGAGAAAATTGTTTATTATACTTTGAAAGAATTTCGTTTAACATCATAAATGTTTTTCTTTAAATAGTTTTTCCAGTGATAATAACTCATCTCTTAAACGGGCGGCTTCAAGAAAATCAAGTGATTTGGCTGCCTTTTCCATCTGGCGACGGGTGTTATTCATAGCCTTTTGAAGTTGCTCTTTACTCATGTATTGTACAACAGGATCAGCTGCAACGTCAACCTGTTCCTGTTCGATATATGCGTTTACCACTTTTGTGCGGCTGTCGGCAACGGATGTTTGTCCATGAATGGCTTCAACCGATTTTCTGATTTGCTCCGGCGTAATATTGTTTTCCTGGTTGTATTTCAACTGTTTTTCCCGCTTACGGTTGGTTTCGTCGATTGTACGCTGCATTGAATCGGTGATCTTATCAGCATACATGATAACCTTGCTGTTTATGTTTCGGGCTGCACGACCTGCAGTTTGGGTGAGCGATCGTTCTGATCGAAGAAACCCTTCCTTATCTGCATCCAGGATAGCAACCAGCGAAACTTCGGGAAGATCAAGTCCTTCGCGAAGAAGGTTTACACCAATTAAAACATCAAAAGTACCCAGTCGAAGATCGCGTAAAATTTCAACACGCTCTACCGTATCAACATCTGAATGTATATATCGTGTTTTAATGCCTGCATTATCAAGGTATTTGCTCAATTCTTCAGTCATTCGCTTGGTAAGGGTGGTAACCAGAACCCTTTCGTTGACATCGGTTCGGAGATTGATTTCATGCAGCAGATCATCAATCTGATTTAGGCTGGGTTTTACTTCAATAACCGGTTCCAGAAGGCCTGTAGGACGAATCACTTGTTCAACAACAACGCCTTCACTCTTTTTAAGTTCGTAATCAGATGGGGTTGCACTTACGAAAATAACCTGGTTCATCATGTTCTCGAACTCATCAAATTTCAAAGGTCGGTTGTCGAGTGCTGCCGGGAGCCTGAATCCATATTCCACAAGGGTCTGTTTTCTTGATCTGTCGCCGCCATACATGGCATGTACCTGTGGTATGGTAGCATGGCTCTCATCAATAACCATCAGAAAATCGCGCGGGAAAAAATCCAGCAGGCAAAATGGTCTTGACCCGGTCTTGCGGCCATCAAAATAGCGCGAATAGTTTTCAATTCCTGAACAATAACCCAGTTCGCGCATCATCTCAAGGTCATAGTTTACGCGGTCTTCAAGTCGTTTGGCCTCAAGGGGGCGTCCAATTTCATGAAAGTATTCCACCTGCCTTACCATATCATCCTGTATATTGTAAATGGCGTTGGCCATGCGATCTTTGGATGTTACAAAAATATTGGCAGGATATATGGATATCTGATCAAATTTGTCGTATGTATGGCCGGTAAGCGGATCGAAACTTTCCAGGGTTTCTATTTCATCGTCCCAGAAAACAATTCTGAAAGCATGATCGGCATAGGCAGGATATACATCCACAGTATCGCCCTTTACACGGAATGTACCCCTGGTGAAATCGACCTGCGTCCTGCTGTATAAGCTTCCGACCAGTTGGTGAAGTAATTTATTGCGACTAATGACATCACCTTTGGCTAATCGTATGATATTTTCGTTAAAATCATCAGGATTGCCAATACCGTAAATGCATGAAACCGAGCTAACCACAAGTACATCTCTGCGCCCTGACAGCAAAGAGCTGGTGGCACTGAGTCTCAGTTTTTCAATTTCATCGTTGATGGAGAGATCTTTTTCAATATATGTATTGGTGCTGGGAATAAAAGCCTCTGGCTGGTAATAATCGTAATAGGAAACAAAGTATTCTACTGCGTTTTCGGGAAAAAACTGCTTAAACTCACCGTATAACTGCGCTGCCAGTGTTTTGTTGTGGCTTAATACGAGAGTGGGTCGCTGTATTCGTTCCACCACATTGGCAATAGTAAAGGTTTTTCCCGAACCGGTTACACCCAGCAGAGTCTGGAATGGAACCTTTTCTTCTATGCCCTGAACCAGCTGTGCTATGGCATCAGGCTGATCTCCTGTGGGTTTAAATTCAGATTTAAGTTTAAAAGGCATAGAATAATATTTCCTGCGAAATTACAATACAAAATGGAAAGAAGGTTCAAAGTAAGTTAAAAAAAAGGGCTGAATTCCTGCCAGCCCTTGTTTTTTAATTCTTTCTAAAAAGCCTAAAAAGTATATCTGAGTGAGACTCCTCCATTCATCCAGAATCCGGTATGACCGAATATGCTGAAAACAGGTATTAAATCGACACCGATCGTTATAGGAATTTCTTCAATTTTATATTCAAGACCGACAACGCCCAGCACACCTAAAGTAGCAATGCTTCCTCTGTCGCTGCTGGCAAACCATGGTGTGTATCTTCTGTCATAAAAACCGGCCTGGGCTCCACCGCCATAGTACCAGTATAAACCCGGTACGTCAAATGCAGGGGCATGCCTTTGAAACATACCTGCCACCATTAGTCCGCGATAATGAAACGCTGCCACACCTTCAATGGCATCAGTTCTGTTAATAAAGTGTTTCAGAGAAATACCACTGAAGGGATAGCCCCCGCGAACTCCCAGTGATGTCTGGTATTCCTGTCCTGAAACCGAAAGGCCACTGAATAAAATCACAAATATTACTCCTGCTAACTTCTTCATAATTTATACAGTTTAAGTTTATCGTTTAACAAAATTATAATAATTCCATCTATCAATGACTTCTAACGAACTATATCTTTGAATATTTTACTCAGCAATATATTATCTTTCTGTGCCCAAATTAAGCCATACGGATATGGGATAATGGTCGGAGTATTGCTGAGAACCGGTCTTGAAATTATACGCGCTGAATTCATTACTGTAAAGAATATAATCGATACGGAAACCCGGCAAATCCCCTATATAGGTTGGCCCTATGCCCCGACCGGCTTTGAATGCATCATTTAGTTTTCGGGTCATAATCCTGTATGCATAGGAATGGGGTGTATCATTAAAGTCTCCTGCCAGTATAACAGGATAGGGGCATTGTTCAATATGATCTGCAACAAGTTTTACCTGCACAGCTCTTTGCTTGTAGGCATTTACCAACCTGCCAATGATTCTCATACTCCCTTTTCTTAAATAATCCCTGTCGGCGATTTGCTCCACATTGGTCATGTTTTCAACAAATAAAAAATCTTCTGCGCTCAAACCAATGGACTCAAAATGAACATTATAAACCCTTACGGTATCTTTACCTATCAAAAGGTCTGTGTAAATACACAAATTACTCATCCGGGTGGGAAATTCAATCCTTCCTTTATTTACTATTGGAAAAGCGGAAAATGTAGCCATTCCGAAAAAGTTTACGTTTCTTGATGATACAGTAATACCTGAATGTGCGTGATGTGCCCTGAGAAAGGTTGGCAAAGTATCAAGGGTTTTAAAAGCACCGGCTTTGTCATGAACAAATTCCTGAAAGCATATGATATCAAAATCGTTTTCCTCCAGAAACCTGAAAATATTGTTGCGATTGGTAAAACTTAGCTGCCACCGTGGCCCGTAATTGTATAGATCGAAAACCTTTACATTGTAACTTAGAATGTGGATGTTTGTTCCTTCATCCGGAAGCTCCTGTGATGTATTGCTAAAACTGATCAGAGCCGTAATATGATTAAAACCTGCCACAATTGCGATGAAAGAGAGCAAAAAGTACCACTTTCTGCGGATCGCCCATAACAGGAAAAATCCCAGATTAATAATCAGAATAAAAGGGTAAAACAGACCCGGTAAGGCAACAGGCCAGAAAATTTGCGGGCTGATTCTTGTCCCTGCATAGATAGTTAAAAGGGCGACAACAGCCAGAATGTTGAATAATAAAAGTGTTTTTTTCAGTATGGAGAGTTTCCTTTTTCTTTTCAAGGCACCGGAAATTTTTACATTAATTTTTATTGCTCATTTTAAAAAGGATCTCCTTTTCTTCTTTCGACAAGCTTTCATATCCATGCTGTGAGATCTTATCAAGGATTTCGTCGAGTTGCTTCTGCCTTTCTACTCTTTGTTTATTGTATTCATCATCAGTTACCGGTCGCTGGTTTGTATATTCTACCCTCATGCGTGGTTTTCTGCGAAAAAGACTGCCAAGTGCTCTGATCCATGTGCTGAGCCATTTACCCGGGTCGTTGCCGTTTTTGAGTAATGCGATGTATACAAAGCCCCAGAGTGCACCACCCAGGTGTGCCAGATGGCCACCCGAATTGGCCTTATCAATACTAATCAAATCGAGAATTACAAAAAACAATGCAATGTACTTCAGGCGAATGGGACCAATAATAATTATGTTAAGCTTGTAATTGGGCATATAGGTGGCGGCTGCAACAAATATTGCCAGCACAGATGCGGATGCTCCAATGGCAACCGAAATGCTTACCCATTGGCTGAACACAGGAAAAATATTATACGAAAGGATGAAAAATAAAGCGCCCATCAGGCCTCCAATGATATATGTTCCTGCCAGACGTTCCTCCCCGAGAAAATCACGGAAAATCCTTCCCCCAACATAAAGGACTATCATATTGAAGAAAATGTGGAAGAAGTCAAAATGAAGGAACATATAAGAAATGGTTGTCCAGGGTTTCAGCAAAAGTGTTGAAGTATTGCTGGGAACACCAAACCAGTTGATAATTCCATCATAAGCAGAAGGAGCATCAGCCAGAAAAAAGACAACTCTTACAAAGCTTACAACCACAAAAACAGCCAGGTTAATGCCTATAAGCCTTGCCAGTATTGATCCCCTGGCAAAAAAATCTCTGATCTCCGCTAGTATTGAAGAATGCATCTGTATTTTTAAATTCAGTTTTCGTTAATCATTCCCTAAAGTTAAGGACTAAGTTTAATAAAAAAACCTTTAACTCATAAACTCATAAACCTATAAACTAATAAAGGTTTCCCTTTTTCCTCCAGTACCTGATCAGGAAAAAGCCGAACAACATACCTCCCAGGTGTGCAAAGTGAGCCACATTACTACCCGGCCGGTTGGCAATTCCAAAATATAACTCCATGGCGCCATATATCATTACAAAATATTTTGCTTTAATGGGAATTGCAAAGAATAAATAAATAAGTGAATTTGGAAATAGCATGCCAAACGCCAGCAAAATTCCAAAAACTGCTCCTGATGCACCTACAACAACCGGAGCATTCAGAAAGTCGACTCTGTATTGGTTCAGAAAGTTGACAGCCCTTACCATTGCCTCATTGGGTGAGTTGTTGATAAGGCTGTTATAATCTCTTAGAAATAGGCGGAAATTGTTTTGAATTTCCATTGATGTAACCTTAAAGTATTCAGACTCTAAAAATAATTTAAGACTTTCGTGATCAGGATTTTCGAGTACCATATTTACCGCTCTCAACGTAGGTAGCATTTGCCAGTAAAGCACAGCGTAGTGCAGCAGGGCAGCACCCAATCCTGTAATGAGATAATAAACCACAAAGCGTTTGGGGCCCCAGACATTTTCTAATACATTCCCGAACATCCATAAAGCAAACATATTGAAAAACAGGTGAGTAAAGCCACCATGCATAAACATGTAGGTAATGAACTGGTATGGAGCGAAATTTTGTGCTCCGGGGAAGTGCAAACCCAGAACCCGGTAAAGATCTATACCGAAAGCATTGCCCAATGCAATAGTTGCAAGAAAGAAAAGTCCGTTGATAATAAGTAGATTTTTTACCACCGGGGGTAAAAGTGTAAAGCCTCCGGGCCTGAATTGCTGCATAATGATCTGTTTTTACTTTTATAGTAACAAGTTTGTTAGTTTGATGTTTTAACCTGCTGATAAATATATAGCAAACGGCAAAAATAATATTTTATTCATCATCTTCTCAAACCCACGTTATGCTGGTAAGGGGGTTATTTAAACTTATCTGCCAGTTCATCCTGACTCAAAGTGCTCAGGGTTGGCTTTCCCGATGGTGTCTGGTATGGCATATCGCAGGAAAAAAGATCGTCAGCCAGTGCATTCATTTCTTCTTCTGTCATGGTTTTGCCATACTTTACCGATAAGCTTTTTGCCAGTGACCGGGCAAGGTTCACCCTGGTATCCAGTTTTACATCAACACTGTTTTTCTTGAAATTTTCAAGGATGGATTCAATGACCTTCTGCAGGTTCTCATTTTCCGGCAAATCAGCCGGTATTGAATTTATCACAAAGCTATTTTTTCCTAATTCATTGATCTCAAAACCTAATGCTGCAATTTCATTTTTTATCTCTTTCAGCATTTCAGCATCAGTTTCCATAAGCTTTATGTTTTCAGGATAAAGCAATGTTTGTGAAGAGTTTTTTTTATTTTCCAGCATTCTTAGATGCTTCTCAAATAAGATGCGTTCATGTGCGCGTTGCTGGTCAATCAGCATTAAGCCTGATTTTATGGAAGTAAGGATATACCTTCCATGAAGATGCATGAATTTTTTGCCTTGTTGTATCCCGGCAGATTTATTCCAGTCGGGGCTTATTATGGTTTGTTCAGCCTGAGAGCCAGAGAAACCGGTTTCAGGGTTTTCTTTATTTCCTGGTTCAAGGGTTCCCTGGTAAAGCTTTTCCCAGTTTTTAATACTTGCGCGTTGTGTAAGGTTTTTGCCGGCCTGGGTGGATGACTGAGAACTTCCTCCAAACGGATTGTAATCCGGGTCTATTTTTATTACGGGGGGAGTAACAGGTCTGTTTTTGTCAAAACTTGCATCGTCAAAGGCTGTCTCCCTTTCAAAATCCAACGTAGGAACTATGTTAAACCGGCCAAGACTGCGTTTTACGGTAGCCCTGATGATCTGATACAGCAATTTCTCATCCTGAAATTTGATCTCGGTTTTTGTGGGATGAACATTTACATCTATCTGCGCCGGATCTATTTCAAGAAATATAAAGAAAGATGGATAAGCATCGTCGGGTATCAGTTCAGAGAATGCATATTCAACAGCATGGTTAAGATAGGGTGAACGAATATACCTTTTGTTTACAAAGAAGTATTGTTCCCCTCTTGTTTTTTTTGCAAATTCCGGCTTAAGAACAAAACCGCTGATATTTGCAATCTGGGTGGATTCGTTTACAGGGATGAGCCTTGACTTATATGAGTTGCCAAAAAGCTGAACAATTCTGTTATTCAGATTGCCTGCAACGGTTTGGGTGTTTAATTGATTATTGTGATAATAGGAAAATGAGATTTCGGGATAGGCGAGAGCAATCCTTGAAAATTCATTGTAAAGGTGAGTTTTTTCAACATTATCGCTTTTCAGAAAGTTCCTTCTTGCAGGAGTATTAAAGAACAAATTCTTGACGGCTACTGTAGTTCCTTTGGCGCAATTACAAGGTTCTTGCGACTCAAGCTTTGATCCTTCCATAATGATCTCGGTACCCAGTGTGTTTTGCTCCTGCCGGGTTTTAAGTTCAACTCTTGCCACAGAAGCCACAGAAGCAAGCGCTTCACCTCTAAACCCCATGGTTCGCAGGGCAAAAAGATCTTTTGCGTTACTGATTTTACTTGTTGCATGTCGCTCAAAACACATCCGGGCATCTGTTTCAGACATTCCATGCCCATTGTCAGTAACCTGTATGAGCGTTCGCCCTGCATCCTTAACTATTAGTTTAATATCTGAAGCTCCGGCATCAATGGAATTTTCCATCAATTCCTTAACAACAGATGCCGGACGTTGCACAACCTCACCGGCTGCAATCTGGTTGGCAACCGAATCGGGAAGGAGTTTAATGATATCTGACATGAAAAGATGGTAAATTCCTGTTTAGCGAAGAAAAATATAATAAAATAATAGGATAATAACGCCCAGTACCATGATGAACCGCAGGTTGGCATTGCGTCTGTCACGGGCACCTGAATTTCTTCTCCAGCGCAATTCCATTCTTTCCCGCAAGGCCTCAGAATAATCCTTACTGGTATCCTCAAAAGCAGATTTCAGTCGCTTATCGCGCTCTTCCTTTTCCTTGTTCCAGTAAACAGGCTTATAATTGTACTTCTTGTTTTTGGGCGTTTTGAAAAATGTTAGGGCCATCTGATAGTTTATCCTATATCACTATTTTTTTATCTGTGCAAAGTTACAAATAAAATGAGGGATGTCAAAAGGCAGATGGTTGCACAATAGGAAATAAATTCTAAAAAAAATCGATAAATAAAAAAGCTGTCTCAAAGCTCAACTTTCAGGGTCGACCAAGAGACAGCTTTATTAAAACTATAATTTATCTGACAAGAAGTAATTGGTCTGTGTAAAAATTTTCATTTGCCGTCATCCGGTAAAAATCAATTTAATTGTTATTGCTCAAAACCTGCAACCTCATTTATTACCTTTTGCAACTTTTCTTTCGCTTCATTTGCCAGTTCTTCCAGCTTTGGATTGGTAACAGAAGCCATCATTGCATGTGGATCGACAGCGGAAACCTCTACCGAACCGTCATCATGTTGTTCTACAACAACATTGCAAGGGAGAAAAACACCCATTTTATCTTCGGCCAGAAGGGTTTTGTGAGCAAAATGCGGATTACAGGCTCCCAGAATGATATAAGGACGGAAATCTGCGTCAATCTTTTTCTTCAGGGTTTCTTTTACATCGATCTGGGTAAGCACACCAAAACCTTCTTTCTGAAGTTCTGAAGTGGCAAGTTCAATGGCTTTCTCGTAAGAAGTTTTTCTTAGAACAGTACTGAAATAATAGCTCATATTTGTATTTTATAGTTTAAACCTTAAACCGTTTCCTGAAGGAAATGTTCAGAAGTTAAAAAGAAATGCCTTTAATTTACCGATTATAAAAAAGTATTGATTCCTCTGAAAAACCGTGTAAAATGATTAAAAAAATTTGTTTTGATAATCATTATTTTAAAATTTCCGGGTTACTATCTATAAATGATTTTATGTTGATATTTTTAAATGCATTGCAGGTACATGTATGTTTTTTTTGATTCCCAACCAAACAAAACAAGCTTAATTGCATTATCCCAATTATTAAAATACACCTAAATAAAAAAAATATGAAAAATTCAATAATAACGCTTATTTTGCTGTTTTCTTTGAGCACGGGATGCAGTTCGGATGAATTACCTCAAAAGGATAAAATGCCAAACCCATCATTTTCATATCTTGCACTTGGCGATTCCTATACCATAGGTCAGGGAGTAGCTGTGCCGGACAGATACCCTGTTCAGCTTCAGGATAAACTGATCAAGTCGGATATTGCCCTGGATAGTTTGCTGATCATTGCACGCACAGGGTGGACCACAGATGAATTATCCCGTGGTATTGATGCTACAGTAACCCATCCGCCTTACGATCTTGTTACTCTTCTTATTGGAGTTAATAATCAATATCGTGGTCGTGATTCCGAAAAATACCGCGATGAGTTTATCATGCTGCTGAACCGTGCCATAGGCTTTGCAGGAGATGAAAAGGGCAGGGTAGTGGTTCTTTCTATTCCTGACTGGGGAGTTACTCCCTTTGCCAGCGGTCGCGACAGGGATAAAATTGCCCGGGAGATTGATCTTTTTAATGCCATCAACCGCGAAGAGTCGGAAAAAGCCGGAGTAGCATGGCTTGATGTTACAAAGATTTCCCGAATGGCCGCCGGTCGGCCCGAATTACTTGCCCCTGATGGGCTGCACCCTTCGGGATTGATGTATCGAATGTGGGTGGATGAGCTGTTTCCCATCGCAAAAAAAATATTAACCGAAAACTGATCCTATGGATTTTTTTGAAAAGGCTTATGCAATTGAACAGGATAATCGTGATGAACTGAAGCATTTCAGGAAGCAATTTGCTATTGATGACCCCAACCTGATCTACCTTGACGGGAATTCCCTTGGGATGCTGCCCAAGGCCACTCCCGAGCGAATACAAAAAGTAATTCATAATGAGTGGGGCCGTAAACTCATCCGGAGCTGGAACGAAGGATGGTATGAACGTTCGCAGGAGATTGCAGCCAAACTGGCCCCCCTGATCGGTGCTAAACCCCATGAAGTGATCATGGCCGACAGTACATCTGTAAATCTTTTCAAGCTGGCCTATGCTGTCCTGCACTTACAAACCGGCAAAAAAGCCATTGTGAGTGATGAACTCAATTTTCCATCTGATATTTACCTTTTACAGGGACTGGTAAAGCTTTTCGGTGATAAGCATGAGTTACGTCTGGCAAGATCGCACAATAACATGGGTGTGAGTAAAAATGAAATTGTTGAAAAGCTAAAGGATGATACGGCTCTGTTAACCCTTTCTCATGTTGCCTTCAAAAGCTCTTTTATGTATGATATGAAAGAGATCACTGATCTGGCTCATGAAAAGGGTGCTATGGTTTTATGGGATCTGAGTCATTCTGCCGGTGCAGTGCCGGTAAAACTTAATGAGTGTAATGTTGACCTGGCAATTGGTTGTACCTATAAATACCTGAACGGCGGACCCGGTTCTATAGCCTTTTTATATGTTCGCGAAGATCTGCAGGAAAAACTGGTTTCTCCCATCTGGGGTTGGTTCGGGCAAAAAGATCCGTTCAATTTCAGGCTTGATTATGAACCGGCCGATGGAATTCAAAGATTCCTTGCAGGAACGCCACCGGTTTTATCACTTTCAGCCATAGAGCCTTCCCTTGACTTAATGAATGAAGCAGGTATTGATAATCTGCGTGACAAAAGTCTTACCCAAAGTCGTTATTTAATCGAACTCTGTAAACATTTTTTAGAACCCCTGGGTTTTAGTCTGGGTTCGCCTGTAAAAGACCGGGAGAGGGGTTCACATGTCTCCATTCGCCACCCCGAGGCTTATAGGATTTGCCAGGCACTAATCGACCCCAAAACAGGAGGCAAATCAGTAATCCCCGATTTCCGTGAACCCGATAATATCAGACTGGGAATAACCCCGATCTATACTTCTTACATGGATATCTATGAAGCAGTTATGCAAATAAAAACGATTGCAGAGCAAAAGCTTTACAATCGTTTTTCATTACAGAAGGGAAGAGTTACCTGAAAAAAGAAGAGGCAGTCTCAAAGGGGCTATCTGGTAATTGAGCAGTTCGATTAACTCACTGTAGCACTTGTAGAAACGACATCTGTAAATCAGACTTATATGCGCTTCGACAGGCTCAGCGTTCAGTTTATTTAAGCATCTGGAGTCAGCTCCTTACTAAATAATCTCAATTTCAGACTTAACCTACCTGATATTCTCACTTTCCGGCAGACCGAATTCTTCAACCATTTTTATATTCATATCTTCGAGCTTATCGAGAATCGGGTTATAAATACCGGGGATTACAGGAATATGAACTCCCTTTTCCATGATATCGCCGCTGAGTATCATTTCAACACCCACTGCTGCCGGCAATGCCACTGTGCGTGCCACAGCTGTGTCGGTTGCCAGGGTTCCGAAGTCGAGCATGGTTGATTTGATAACTTCTTTTTTGCCATCAGGATAGGAGGCAAGGAAAACATGCTGCATGGCAACCATATCCCGTTCTTCGCAGCCCAGTTCCATTTTTTCGATCATCACATCTGAAGTGATCTCAAAAGGAGTATCTTTCTGACGGTTCATCTGCACCTGATCAAATAATCCCAGCCATTCCATCGCTTTTAAAGCATGGGCATCAACGGATATACCAAGGTAATCAGCAACCTTTTGTTTTATATTTTCACTGTTTACTTCACCAATCAGCATGGCCACCATATCCGCATAAGTTTTTCCTGTAAAATCATAAGTATCGCTGGTAAGTAGTTTCATGGTTTTCATGGCATCTATGCTCTCACACCAGCCCGGATGGCGGAAAGTGCCACGCATCATGGTTTGGGTCTCAGGAATTCCATATAATTCGATGTAGGGAAGGCTATCGCGGTTGGGATAGATCTCAAGTTTGCCTGCTTCAGGGAAATCAACAGAAAGTGGGTTTTTAAAGAGGTCTTCTGTTGGAACTTCCACAATTTTTCCGTAACGCAGGTATTTTCCGTCGTTGTTTCCGGCCATTACCACACCTTTGGGACTCCAACTGAATTTGTATTTAAACGGATTGTCAGCAGCTTCAGGGGCAGGCAGGGCTCCGGTAATGGAGTAAAATTCTTCAATTTTTCCTCCTTTGTTATGCACGTGGTCAATAACACGCATGGCCCCCATATGGTCAATTCCCGGATCGAGGCCCAGCTCATTCAGGATGATAATGCCCGCATCCATAGCCTTTTTGTGTAATGCCTTCATTTCGGGCTTTACATAAGATGTCGTAACCATGTTTTTCTTATGAGCAATGCATTTTTCGGCTACCATGATGTGGTGTACCCAGGGCAAAAGGCTTACTGTAAGGTCATGGTCAACAATCATTTTGTCAAGCTCATCGCCTTTGTCAACGGTCCACTCAACAGGATTTCCGTTGGGGTGACTGCCAATCATATTTTCAGCTTTTGATTTGGTGCGAGTAGCTACGGTTACATAATAGTTTTTTTCCAGAAGATAGGTGACGATGGGCTTAACCACCATTCCGGCACCGAGAATGAGTACTTTTTGCATAATGTATTGTTTTGATTTTTTAGGGTTAATAGCTTATTTGTAAATGGTATCAATTATATCTTTTAGAAAATAATAATCCAGTTAGTCTTTCAGGTATTGCTTAATGTATTCATAATCAGGAGTTAACTTCCCTTTGTGAAGAATCATGGCTTTTTTGATGGGTGATGGAAGCCCGATTTTTTCAAAATCCGATTCAAAGTCTGTATCGGCAATAGGTTTGATAAAATTTACCAGTGCATCACCAAAGGCTTCTGATGAATCGCGGGGAAGTTCGCTGGGTAATATGTCCACAGCCATTACCAGGATACCGTCTCCTTTGAATCCCATGGTGGGTTCACCGGAATGGGGATTGTAAACAAAGACGGGATCTTCAATTTCGGTTCCTTTATGTGTAAACGCTATGGAGCCGTCGGGATCGCAGGTAACATCTCCTATTACTTTTATTTTAGGCTCTCCTTCTTTGTAAAGCTTGCGGGCAAATTCTTTGGTAAAAATCTGTGGATATCTTGTATCCCAGTACATGCAGTTCATCAATATGGTTAGATGGGGAATGTATTGCTCAAAATTGTTTTCATATTTTTCAGGATGACTGTAATAATCCTGAAGTTCAAAGGTATGGGAACTGTCTTTGGGTTTGCTGATATGTTTTTCCTGGAAAACTGTTTTGTAAATGATGTTGTCAGGAAGGTTTTTCCTGTTTTGCAGATCCAGTAGTTTTTCAGGTGAAATTTCCTTAATGGGAAGAAGGGCGGCAATTTCCTGTGCCCCGATGGAGACGTTTCCATAGCCGGTAAAACCGATGGTCAGTGGCAGCAATTCTTTGGGAAGCCCCTTTTCTGCAATTTCCCTGCCTACAAATGATATCTCTTTTTTGGCTTCTGCCAATGAATCGTAATTGTAAGATTGTTTTACTTTCAGGAAAGGGTTATCTGTATATCCCTTCTCCTTTAAACGCTGACCCAGGCTCCATAAAGAATTGATCATTCCTGCCAGTCCTGCAAACTTTCCGAAAAATATGAGTCTTTTTCCCTGCTCGTCAGCCACTTTTTCGTAATCGATAAGGTTGCAGCCCATTTTCATCATTTGTTTAAGCATGGGCATGTTGTATGGCTGGCCTTTGATAACGTGCGAAAAGAAAATATAGGTTTTGTTTTTATCAAAAAAATCGGCAGGGATTTCTTTTACACCCATAATCACCGGGCATTCTGAAAGATTTTCGGTAACTTCAGCTCCGGCTTCAATGTATTCTTCATCTTTAAAAATCCTTTTGGGGGAAGTTTGAATTACAAATTCCAGATCATGCCTGTCCTTCAACATTTTAACATGCCTGGGTGTCAGGGGTGTTCGCCTTTCACTGGCATACTTGTCCTCGTGCCTTATTCCGATTTTTATACTCATGCTGATAAATTTTTTTGTTTTCTAAAAAGACTCTAATTAAAGGGCAAACCTACATAAATTTTAGCATGTAATATGAGTATTAATGTGAAAAATTTTACAAAAAAATTTAATACTGTTAAAATATTAACAAACCGATTCGGATGGGATGTTTTTCAAATTGTAACTTTGCGTTATTCTTAAACAATAATCTCAGAACATGATAAAGCTGATTGCAGTCGATCTTGACGGAACCTTACTTGACGATAATAAAAACATACATCCTTCATTCTGGGAAGTTCATAAAACCCTTACTGAACGCGGTGTTATTTTCATAGCTGCAAGCGGCAGGCAATACTATAACCTGCTTGAACAATTTGACAGAATCAGAGATGAAATTATTTTTCTCGCTGAAAATGGCACTTTTGTAGTTTATAAAGGGCATGAATTATTTGTTAATGACCTGAGCTTTGATGACGCCAGGTATTTTATTCGTAAGGGGAGGAATATAAAAGGAGCAGATCTTATTTTGTGTGGTAAACAATCGGCCTGGGTTGAAAACAACTTTGAACCTTTTATTGAAGATGCTTCCAGATATTACCGCAGGTTAAAATTGGTGGATGACCTTACCACAGTAGACGACAAAGTACTGAAGGTTACACTCTGGGATCACGAGAATGCAGAGTTTAATTCCTATCCTCATTTCAAGGAATATGAAAAGGATTTCAAGATCGCCGTTGCCGGGGATGTATGGCTTGATATCACCCACAATAATGCAAGCAAAGGAAATGCTATCAAAAGAATACAGCAACTATTCGGAATTACTCCCGAAGAAACCCTGATCTTTGGCGATTACCTCAATGATCTTGACATGATGCAGGTGGGTTATCACAGCTATGCCATGAAAAACGCCCACCCGAAAATCATTGAAGCATCAAGATTTGTTACCCGCTATGATAACAACAACAACGGAGTTGTGGAAACCATTAAAGAGTTGTTTAATCTGAACTCTTAGTTACATAAATAAGTTCAAGAATTATTCAATTCATTCTTTTTGTTTTCTTTTATCCTTTCAACTCTTCAACTTATCAACCCATTCCCGAATCGCTATTCGCTCTCGGGACTTTTGCTTCGCTACAGCAACCCATAAACTCTAATAATAGAACCAGATATTCCTGTAATCCCTTATGTTTTCTCCGCGGGCTGCCAGCTCTTCCAGGTAGTCATAGATAGGAACATCGATGTAGTTGTATGGAGGAACGGGGTGAATGTTTTTTTCCCAGGGGTGGAATTCATAAACCCTTGCACCGTTGGGTAAGATCATAACAAGACGGTGGTCCTGCCAGGCCATAAGCTGATTTTTTCCCAGTTTGGGAACGTTGAAAACGGGTTCATCAGTTCTGTCAAGACCGGGCAGCAATCGTGCTTCTTCCTTGCGTTCCTGCAAAATACGCGCAATGGGTACCATGTAGCGTTTGGTTTCCTCCTTGCCTTTCATATTGAAAGTATAGTAAGGGTCTACCCCAATGGATTTCAGATCGAGACGCAGCTTTACCGTTTCAAAACGACGCGAATTCTCCACGGTAAAAACTTCCTGGTTATATACCATCATTCCTGCCTTGCGTATGCGTTGAACTGCCTGCATGGCTTCGGGTGTAACTTCATAATTGTGTTCGAAGTGTGTGATAATACTGATTTGCCGTTTACCGGGAATCTGAAATGAAGCAATCATATCCACAAACTCCTGGTTCCATCGCTGGGGAAGCACCACAGGAGTTCTTGAACCAATTCTAATGCGGTAAACATGCTTTTTGGCAGCAACCTGTTCAAGAATACCTTTCAGGGTTTGTGTATTCATAACGCAGGGGTCGCCTCCGGTAATGAGCACATCGCCCACTGCAGGGTTTTCGTCCATCCACTGTAATGCCCTTTTGATCTCATCCTTGCGGGCCATAGCTTTGGGATCGAGTACCTCGTCTATTTCCCAGTTTCGCTGGCAGTACACGCATATTTGTGCACAGGTATTGTAAGGTTTAAGGATTGCGATGCCAGGGTATCTGCGTGTCATCAGGTCAATGGGAGAGGTGTCGTGTTCGCCCATAAAATCGAATTGTATTCCACGGTTTTCTTTGCTTTCAATGAGTGTATCCACATAGTCGGGTGGTGGTATCACCTGCGCCCTGATGGCATGATCATACCCGATGTTGAGTTTGCTATCCATCAAACTCAGGTAGTAAGGTGTTATGCCGAATGGGATTTTGTTTTTGGTAGCACGGGCTATGGCTTCTTTTTGCTCTTCGGTGAGCTCAATGAGTTCAATTAGGGGTGCTGCATCTTTAATTACATTTTTCAGATGCCATTGATAGTCATCCCAGTCTTTTTCTTCTGCGTTGAAGTATTTCAGAATACGTTTTTTATTGGCTTTGCGCCAGGTAATGACATCCTCTTCCAGACCACCCGGATATTTACGCAGGTATTTATGCATATTGGATGACAGTTCATTCAATATGTTGGTTCTCGCTTCGGATGCAGCCCTTCCTGACATTTGCAAAAAGTCAGGAATACCTTTTTTAGCCTGTTTACTCTCAAAATAAATATTCGATCTTCCTTCGATCCCCCTGAAAAGGTTGATAAACTCGAGAATGAATCCCGGAGAAACCTGTTCCTGTAAATCTTGCCTTTTTGGATCTGCAAGTTTAATCAGCAGATCAAGAGCTGAAAACTTGGTGCGGTATTCATTCACGGGCCCGATAATACTTTTCATCACCCGGATGGCTTCTCTTACTGTTGATTTTTCAAGAATGTGAAGGTCATTGTCAACATCAAAAATTCTTCTTTCAGCTTTTTCAAGATACTCGTAAAACTTGAGTCTGGCATCTTCAAGATCCTGGCTGGACTTGAGTATCTCATGAATGGTTGGACTTGCTTCCCAAAGTCTGTCAACATAAGCATCAATGTTTACATGAAACCTTGGTTTTACCGCATCAACAGCATCGGTAAAAACATCGTCAATAATACGTGTTTGCAATACTTTCTTGATGGGCTTTTCTGTTGTTCCTGATTTTTTTGTGCTGGTTTTTTTTTCCATGGGTTTTGAAAGGTTGCTTAAAGGATAAGTTTTCCTTTAGAAGTTTTAAAAAAGAAATATGGGTCAAAATAGTAATTTTTTTTCGGAAACAGAAAAAAAAACCGGCATTTGATGCCGGTTTTTAAAATTTTAGTGACCTGAAAATTAATTAAACAGTCTGGGTGTTTTGGGTGTGATAAGGGTTTTATTAAACCCTTCGAACGATGTAGAAATCATAATTTCGTGCGAACCCCCGTTATAGCCACGACTAACTCCTACGGCATAATCATAGGCATAGCCCACTCTTATGTCGGGAGTAATAAAATAACCCACCATGGCTGAAATGGCATCTCCCAGTCGATAGGAAAACCCGCCCCAGAGCATTTTATCATAATACCCTATAATATTTATATCAAATTGTGTCATATACCAGCTGCTTTTGAAAAGAAGATACGGCTGAATATCCACATTGTCAAAAACATCTTTAAACATGTATTTGGCGTAAAGATAATAATGTCGTGGAGTATAATCGCTTTGCGAGCCTTTTACAGAACGATAAAGGTGAGTGGCCGCAAAACCAACTGTAAGATTTGGGTCTACATATTCCATTCCGAAATTGAAATCGGGTCTGAGAAAATTTTCCCTGGTAAAAAGGGCATTGGGATCGCTCATATCTTCATATCTGAGATTGGAACCATCTATAGTGCGATTAACAATTCCGGCACCAAGCCCGAAAGTAAGACTTGAAAGCACTCCCAGTTGAACCGGAAAAGCATAAAATGCTCTTGCGGTAAGAAAACTTTCATAACCCAGTCTGTCATGGATAATGTTGATGCCAATACCTCCGAATATTTCCTGCAAATATGTACTTGCGTTGAAAGCCTGTGTAGAAGGTGCATTTTCGAAACCTATCCACTGCTGCCGGCCTACCAGTGATGCATTAATGGTGTTGGATATTTCAATGGCTGCGGGATTAAAGGTTATTTCATTGAACATATACTGGCTGAAATGGGCATCATTCTGCGCCTGTATAGTCAATGGAAAAAGGCCGGTAATAAGAATTAGCAATTTAATTTTTTTCATAACCTTCAGTAATAGTTTTTAATTCATTGTTTCGTGTCACAGCTCTCCGATCAGTCTCCGGGCGCGACTTACAGGGATACGTTCGCCATTTTCGAAGGCAACAACGTAAATTTCATATCCCAGTTCGCGCAGGGTTCGCTGCATGCGGAATGCAGTTTCAAAATCTCTGAAACTTCCAACCAGATACCTGTGGAAGCGGTCAGTGTCGTAGTAATAAATAATGTCAACATTGGGTAAATTATCCATAATCCTTCTGTAATATTGCGGATTAATGGGAACATGTGATGCGATAAACTGCACCATAAATTCTACTCCCCCGGCAAAGTAAGCTTCCTTCTGAATGGAATTAAGATAGCGGAAACTGTATCGTGATGCATTTTCCAGGTAAGCGTTCAGTTCCTGAATGGGAATAGACTGGAAATTGGCTCTTCTGTTCAGGCGGTGCTCTTCACTGGTTTTGGCATTGGGCATGGCAAGGTCCATTTTACCGTGTCCGATGGTATAAATTCTTGACTTGTCAATTCCGTTCCTTTCAAAATGATCAGCAACGCTTTTAGCTCTTTGTTGAGAAAGGTAAAAATTGATCAGGTACCCGCTGATCTCATCAGTATGCGCGTGCACAATTACTCCTTTGCCGGGATTGTTTCTCAGAAAATCAATTACTATATCCAGTTTCGGGATGGCTTCGCGTGTAAGGCTGGCCATTCCAAAATCAAAATAAATTTCCGGAAAGTCTTCTTCGCTTAGTGTAAAGGGATCACCATCTCTTTCTCTGGAAATAAGATCTCTTATGGATGGTTCCAGGCCTGATGCAATTATATCTTCGGCAGCCTGCTCATCTGTATCTTCTTTATGATCAAGGGGTCTGAGTGCAAAGTTTCTTTCGTAATCCGTAATTACCAGGAACCGGTTGGCCAGCAACTGGTCTCTTACCGCCAGGGTATCTTCAATGGGTTTGTAGTTTTCAGGATATGCTGCTATGTAATAATTTACATCGGTGCTCAGATCGGGCATGTCATAAAACCCCTGCTGGTTGGTTGTCGTTTCGAAGAAATTGTTTCGGTCATCGTAAAAGATTACCTGTAAACCTGCAATGGGATTTCCTGAAATTTCATCAGTAACCCGTCCCTTAACCTGGAAAGACTTGGGAACAACCCTGAAAGAGTAAATATCATCTTCGCCTTTGCCCCCAGGACGGCTGCTGCTGAAAAATCCCCTGCTGTAATTTTCATCAATAACAAAACCGAAATCGTCGGCACTACTGTTAATGGGTGCTCCCATATTTATGGGTGTGCCGTATTCTCCATCTTCGTCAATTACAGAGTAGAAAACATCAAACCCGCCGAATCCGGGATGTCCATAGGATGAAAAGTATAAAACATCTCCTGCAATGAAAGG
>JAHYJP010000052.1 GCA_019429055.1 Bacteroidales bacterium | reverse complement strand
GGTCGATTGCACGATGAATACGTCATGCCCGCGGATGTTCTCGTCGAACGACGGCTGGAACTCGCCGTCGGCAAATGCAAAGACCTCAATTTTACCGAGTTCACAGCCATAGCTGTCGGCGATTTTTTTGGCCAGGTAGTGCGTTGCACGGCCACCGAAGATACTGACGAGTTTATTCGCTTTGGGCATAACTACGGGGATTTTTGCCTTTTTGGGACTGCAAAGGTAAGATAATCTGTTTATTTCTGCAAATTTCTCCTATCTTTGCACCCCTAAAATCGCAAATCCACACCCACACTTCACCTGCACACCCAAACCCACACCCTTCTCGCCCGGGTGGCGGAACAGGTAGACGCGCTGGTCTCAAAAACCTGTGAGCGAGAGCTCGTGCCGGTTCGATCCCGGCCCCGGGTACTGCAAAAATCCTTCGCTCGCGAAGGATTTTTGAGTTTTGAGTTTTGAGTTTTGAGTGTTGAGTTGGGTTTGGAGCATGTTCCATTTTTCAGGTTGTATTTTTCATTTCATGTTACTTAACAATAGAGGCTGTACAGACTTTTGATACAGCCTCATTATTCCACCGCTAACCCCTGTGCCTTTAATGATGATATCAAAATACTGCATTTGAATTTACCGGACCACAATGATCGTTTTTATTTATTTTCAAGTTTTTCAATCCGTTCTAATAATTTTTCAATCACGACTTGCTGTTCCTGGTTTTCTTCGGCAAGTTCCTGCACCGCTTTTACAAGTGGAACAACAAACTCGGCATAACGCAGTGAATACAATTCGTCTTCATTTTCGGGGATATCCACACCACTGAACTCATAATCTGATTGTTGTGCGGCTTCTGCTACCTCCTGGGCCAGGAAACCGGTCATTCGTTTTTGTTCGATGTCGTATTTCCCCGGCCAGTCCTTGGTTTCTTTTTCGCTGTTTGCCATCCGGTTTTGCTGGTGGATGTCGAGGTTATAGGTAACAGGTTTGAGTTTCATAACAAAATCCAACCCCGGTACATCCTGCCTGATGTTTTTCTTGATCCGCTGATCGCTGTAGGTACTCCATCCCACCTGACCTCCGATCCATAAAACGCTGGTATTGCCGATTTCAACCCGGTTGGATGGATCGGCTACGCCGGATCCCACATAATATCCCAGCCCTGTATAATTTGAGTACGTAGTTGTTCCGTAGGGCCAGCCATTGTCGCCGATCACGGTGTTGCCATTGCCGCTGGTCAGGTTGTGAAGCGCCCAGCGGCCCACCGCCGTATTATCGTTGCCGGTACTGTTTTGCAGGGCCTGGTGGCCGATGGCGGTGTTGGCACCACCAGTGGTGTTGGAATACAGTACTTTTGAACCCACGGCCACATTCCCACTCTGGTTATTGTTAAAAAGTGCCGAATCGCCAATGGCTACAATATTGTGCTGACCACCTCCCTGTGAAGCGGCTCTTACACCAATGGCCACATTAGAATGACCATTTATGTTGTTTTCAAGTGACCATGAACCAATACTAACATTGTATGAACCGGATGTATCGCTATATGCTGAATTGTATCCTATAGCCACATTATAATGAGCTGACTTATTATCATGCAATGCCTGAGTTCCAAACACACAATTTCTGGCCCCGCTCGTATTTGAATACATACTTAGATATCCCAACGATGTATTTTCATAACCACCCCTATTACTGTACATACTCGAGTGTCCGAGAGCTGTATTTTTTGAACCTGTTGAATTACAGTACAAAGAGATGTTTCCAACGGCAGTGTTTTTATTTCCAAGGTAATTTAATCCTAATGAGTAGCCTCCTATAGAGGTGTTTTCGCTTCCATTGCTCCAATAATAACCATTTGAATTAACCCCAACGGCTGTATTGGCACTTCCATTAGTATTTCCTGTTAATGCATAATACCCGATAGCTGTGTTAAATGAACCATTAGCATCATTTTCCATAGCCAACATTCCTATAGCCGTGTTTGCTCCACCCAAACTGGAAATTAAAGCATGGTAACCTATTGCTACTGTGCCATTTTCAGATGTTTGTGTAGCCGCACTATCTCCGATAATGGTATTAAATCCTTTTGGTTCAATCCTGTTATTGCTTATTATAATAGTTTCATTGATGGCATCCCCTGAATAAAACCTTATTATATTATCATTTCCTTCGTCAACAGTAACTTTGGTGTTTCCATCAATATCTGAAATTTCGGAAGCGGGTGCTGAAGTACTTGATTTCAGCTCCTGCCATGCTGAATTACTGTAAAACCAAAAACTTTGTGTATTGGTATCGTAAATAAGCAGGCTATTTGCAGGTGTTGAAATGGCCAATCGTTGAGCGCTTGTCATCCGTGGCACTAACATGCCCTGCGTTGCCGATTTTACATCCAGTATCGCTGAAGGATCAGGAGCGGATCCGTCATTGTTAATGCCCACACCCTGTGCATAAGTAAAGATGGAGCTTAACAGAAAGAGGGCCGAGAGGAGAGTTTTTACTTTTTTCATTGCAGATATTTTTATTAAAAGCCAAAGTAGCTGCATTTGCAGTAAAAGGCTTGTGGTATTTCTGCAATGGCTATTGGTATATCTGCATAAAGGGGTTCATCATCCGATGACGTATATCAAAGGATGACCTTAGTTCTCCTTTGCTTCGGTCGGCGACATTCCAAACTCTTCTTTAAACACCCTGCTGAACCATGCCGGATCGTTAAATCCCACCTGGTAAGCTATTTCTGAAATGGATAGGGTAGAGGTTTGGAGTAATTCGAGGGCTATTTTAAGTCTTACAGTCCGGATGAAAATGGCCGTTGATTTCCCTGAAATGGCTTTCAGTTTTCGGTAAAGCTGGCTTTCGCTGAGGTGGACTTCACTGGCCAGGTCTGTGGCATGAAACATGGATTTTTCCAGATTAGCTTCCACGATTTGAACAGCTTTCAGGATGAACTGTTCTTCAGGACTTAACGATTTTCCCTGTCCGGCTTTTACATCCAGTTTACCAAATTTAGCTTGCAATTGCTTGCGCAGCCGCAGCAATTGGTCCATCCTTACCAGCAATTCCTTTTTGTTGAAAGGCTTGGTGAGATAAGCATCAGCCCCGCGTTCATAGCCTGAGATACGGTCGGCATCGGTGACTTTGGCAGTGAGCATGATCACGGGAATATGGTCTGTGCGTTCATCAGTTTTTAAGGAATTGCAAACATCAAACCCATCTTTAGCGGGCATCATCACATCGGTGATCACCAGGTCGGGGATCAGGTCAAATGCCATCTGTAATGCCTTTTCCCCGTCAGGAGCCCATTTCACCTTGTATTGAGAGCGAATGGTGTCGCGAATGTAACCTGCGACATCCGGATTGTCTTCCGCCATCAACACCAGGGGTTTTAATTTTCCGTTCATGGTTTCGGGCTGATCTTCTTCAAAAACATCTATTGGTATGGTCTGATGGATCAACAGTTTTTCAGATTCCATTCGACCGGATGAAAAATCCTGTGCATTTTGGGTAACCGGCAACACCACCTCAAATTCACTTCCTTTTCCGGGCTGGCTTTTTACAGAAATGGCGCCGCCAATTCCTTCTACGATCTCTTTTGTTAATGAAAGCCCGATGCCGGTTCCGCCCTTGTTTTGCTGAAATGCCGATCCCACCTGGTAAAAGCGGTCGAATATCTTTGATTGTTCACCTTCGGGAATGCCTATACCGGTATCTTTCACTTTGATGTGGAATGTGTTGGTGAAGATCTCATATTTCGCATGACAGATTACTTTACCCCGTTTTTCTGTAAATTTTACGGCATTGGTCAACAGGTTTGAAATCACCTTTGAAAGCTGATCGGGATCATAATCCATCTCCAGCGATTCGGTTTCGGGGTAAAAAGTGAGTTGGATTTCTCTCGTGGCGGCCAGCGATTGATGGCTTTCAACGATGTACTGCAGCCAGGGAATGATGTTGGAGCGGATGGGGTTGTAATTCAGCTTGCCATGTTCGAGTTTAGCCAGATCGAGCATCTGGTTTACCAGAAGGAGCAGGTTGCCGCCGCTTCGTTGAATGGTTTCCAGCTTTTTCCTGAGCTGTTTCTTTTCGGTGGGGTCAAACGAATTGGCAAGATCCCCGGCCAGTCCCATGATCACCGTGATGGGCGTACGGAATTCATGCGTGATGTTGGCGTATAGCTTTGTTTTTAATTCATCCAGCTCGCGCAGGCGACGGGCTTCGCGATGAGCCAACTGCCGGTTGAGCTGGAAACGGTAAAGCACATAAAACAGCATGGCTGTCAGCAATAAAAAGAGGACATAAGCCCATGCCGTTTTCCACCAGGGCGGCAAAATTTGGATGTTTAACACCATTTCTTTCGTTTCGCCCAGGCCGGATTCGGACACAGCCTGCACCTTGAATTGATACGATCCCGGCTGAAGATTCGGATAGGTAACCTCACTCACTGAGGGATTTTCATGCCAGTACGGATCGACACCTGAAAGTTTGTGCCGGAATGAGATGCCTTGATGATAGAGTTCCATGGCTGAATAGCGGAGCGATAAAAAGTTTTCATTGTATTGCAGCTCCAGTTTTTCACCCTTGACGAGTGAAATATCTTTATCGAAAATCCTGACAGATGTGAAATAGGGTTCAGGTGTCCGGTATAAAACCCTGAGGCTGTCGGGATGGAAAAACCCGAGACCACGACGGTAACCGATCACCATCCTGCCATCCGACAATAACTTTAATTGCCCGGGGATAAGTGCGCCTTTACCGGACCAGCTATCGCGGAGAGGTATTCCGTAATTTCCATCAAATAAAAACGATGCTTTCATATTCGTGTTAATGCGGAAAAGACCCTTCTCTGTCAGGCACCAAAGCCTCCCATTGTTATCAAAAGCCATATCCCCGATCATTCCGGTTTTCATGGGATCGATAATATAACTCAGTTTTACACCGTCTTCAGGGTTGCTCAAATCAATATAACCCAACCCTTTGTTTGCAGTTGCTACCCAAAGTGTATCGCCGGAAATTTCACCAAAACAGGTCAGATCATATTTATTTTCAACATCCTTGAAATAACGTAATGAATCGGTTTTCGGATCATAATAACCATAGGATTCACCTCTGCGCCGAAACCATATCCTGTTTTGGGGGTCGATACACAATTCACCAAACAAGGGGAGTTCATGGCCTGTTATAAAAATGTCGTTCCAGTTACGTATGTTTTTTACAGTGTTGTTCTCAGCATTGTACTGCTGCAACCCAAGGTTTCCGGAGGCTACCCAGATACGGCCTTTCGGATCCTGCTGGATATCGCTGAAAGCCGGAAAATGGGTGTAAGGATATTTAAGGGCTTTGGCTTTTTTGATATCGGGGAAATACTGATAAATTTCATCAGCGGCCAAAAAAATGATTTCTCCGTTTTGTAATCGGATAATTTCGGTAATGTTGTATTCCGACAGGATCCTTTGCTCGTAAGGAATTGTTCCGAATGTGTTTGTTTCCAGATCGAAATAATGCAATCCCTCACCCCGGCCGTACCCGATAAGCAATTCTTTATGCAAGGTATCTTCATAAATCGAAAGGTTAAGATACCAATGGTCCTCATCTTCAGGATCAATAAAATAGTTTTTTACCGGATGATTTCCGGGATTGAGAACAAAAACACCAAACTCTGATCCAAGCCACAATTGCCCCTCCGTATCCGTAAAAAATAGTTCGGGGGCAAAGCGGTGCCCGCTTTCGTTTTTGAAGGATTGGATAAAATTGATTTTGCCCGTTTGTGAATTTAGTATTCCCAATCCCTGCAATGAGGATACCCAGACATCCCCATCAGGGCGCACCGCATAGGGTACAATTCTATTGGTAATGGAGGGTTCATTTCGGACTGAAGTCCCTGTACGTCCGGTAAATTTTTCGGTTTGGGTGTCGAAAACAACCATATCAAAATTCCATGTACTCAGGTAAAGTTTGCCATCCGGGTGGGGAACAATCAGGGTAAACTGGTTAATCTCACGGAGGTAATTCACTTCAGGATAATAAAACCACAAAAGGCTCTCGGTATTCTTGTTAAACTTTAGCAAACCGGCCAGGGATGCAAGCCAAAGAATTGAATCATTGTTCAAATCCTGACAGATATCATGGATCATGTTGGTTGAAATCCGGTCGAGAATGATCCCTTCAGGTAGATTTTTATCGAAATGGAAAGAGGAGAAATCCCCGGATAAGGGATTGAAGCGGCTGAAACCCTTGTCGGTACCGGCCCACAATACTCCCTGCCTGTCGTTAAATACCACGTTAACTGGTGCCGGAATGGATCGGGACTCAGCAGGATTGACATAATAATTCATACAAATCCCTGTTAAAGGATTGAACATACTGACTCCTTCTTTCGTCCCAACGATCAAATGCCGGTTTCCTTTATCCCATGACAGTCCGTTGCGCAAGATACAGTTACCAATAAGTGAAGAACTATCGGTTTGGTTTTGCTGGAAAACCATAGCACTAATACCATCCCATCGACACAAACCCTTTGACGTTCCGAACCAAATTAATCCATGATCATCTTTTAAAATGGCTGTTACAACATTTGATGGAAGACCATTGGAAATGGAAATATGCCGGGTTGAATAGGATAGGTTTTCAGCAGTGTCATTATGATCTGATGAAAATACTGTTTTAATGAAAACCGTTAATGAAATCAGAAGGAAAATACAATTTAAAATTGTTTTTTCCGTGCGTATTCCTCTAATCTGTGATTTGCCTGACAAGGATTTACTTATTTAGATACGACCAATTGATCAATCAAAAATAGAAAATAATTAATTGGCTAAGTAAAAGTCAATACCGAGAAAGACCCGGAAGTGGCCAAAGTATAGGGTAAAAAGAGTCAATACAGAACTGGAGAAGAAAAAAGTTTTCTGAAAAGATTTTTTTCCTTCTCCAGGCAAAAATAAGATGCTGCAAATAAATAATTATTTACAACCGCAAATTTACCGAATCAAAGACCCCAAATACGCTTAACAGCCATAAGATTACAACAATAACGACTACAACGTTGAGTATTGTTTTAATAGCGGAGGCCATTGGAATATAGGAATTGATGAGCCATAAGACTACGCCCACAATGATCAGGACAATTACAATAGTGATGATTGACATGGTTTTATTTTTAAAGTTTAATTTGCGCCTATATTACCGTGACAAATGATATTGTCTATACTAACAGCGTTACTATAGATATTGATATAACCAACATATACGAGCCAATTATCATACGTGATGTCAAGTCCGCTGTTTAGTTTCCGTATGTTTGTATAGCTCTTCCCGATAGTCCCATCAACATTGTTCAGCGTTTTCACCACAGGCCCGCCACCAACTGTTTCAATTGAACCCAGGTTGATTGTTGCCGGATATAACTCGCCGGCTATGACTCCCGTAAGTGTAATGGTTAACAGGGTACTTCCATTTACTCTTTTTTCAAATAATGCAGTCCCGGCGACATTGAATGTGGGTACGGTTTCCAGTGTATATGTTTTATTTGTTGAAGTGATCACATTACCACCTATATCGCCCTGTGCCAGAATCACCTCCGGTTCGCTGCTGCTTTTATGGACTATGATATAGCCGTCGTAGGCAATCAGGTTGTCAAAAGAAATCGACGTCACGGCAGTTGTACTTTTCCCGTTGGCGTCAACCGGATTGAGTGTCAAAACAATGTCCCCACCTTCGACTACCGAATTCTTGCGCAGTTCTGCCGGATGAGTTCCAGAAGGGGCATTGATCAGTACAATGTCTATATTAGTCGATGTGGTGCTTGTTTCATTAAAAGTTGCTGTGCCGGAAACCCCGAGAACATCTTTGATCTGCAGGTTGTATACAGCCTTACGGCCGTTGAACTCATCTTTTTTACACCCACTGCCAGCTATCAGCAAGAATATAAATGTAAGAAGAATTAGTGCGGAAATTACTTTTCTGGTTTGTATCATTTTTTAATGTATTTAATGCCGCTTCTGGCGGTACAGTTGTGTTCGGATTTTCACTTTACAAAGGTCCGCCCATTAATATCCAAAAGAGTTACACATTTATGGAAAAGAATTACATCATTCACACAGTTCGGACATTTGGAATGGCTATTTTTTTATAGATTTGGTGAAATATTGAATTCACATGAACATCTCAGGCAAAATAACCCAGATCCTCCCGGAAGTCAAAGGCGAAGGCAGGAACGGGCCATGGAAAAGGCAGGATTTTATTATTGAAACCGACGATCAGTACCCTAAAAAAGTCTGTATTTCGGTATGGAACGACAAAGTGGACGTGGGCAAACTGCAGCCCGGCGATCCGGTCACCTTGGAAATATCGGTTGAAAGCCGCGAATACAACGGGCGGTGGTATACTGATGTAAAGGCATCCGGGCTTCTTGCCGCCCCAAACCCAGGAACGGGCCGGGCGGAATTTTCCGGCAGGTTCCAGGACGAGATCGAAAAAGTCCCGCCACCCGACAAGATCCCCGATGATCTTCCGGAAGAGGAAGAGAACGATTTGCCGTTTTAAAGGATCAGTCCCCACCCTGCTGCCTTCGCCCATCTCCCATCCCCCATGTGCACATGGGCGCATGGGCGGTGATAGTGTTGAGTTTAAGTTTTGATTATTAAGTTATTAGATTTAGGCGAGCTTATGTTAAAATGTTTCCCTCACCAGCTCCAGCAGGTCTAATTTGATGAGTTCCCAGTGCTTTCCTAACAGGCACATGGGATCAAAATCCCTGTCTGCCAGATTGAAATCGGTCAGTTTTTCTCTTATTAATAAGGGATCGTGTGAATATGGAT
This sequence comes from Bacteroidales bacterium, assembly GCA_019429055.1. Taxonomy (GTDB): domain Bacteria; phylum Bacteroidota; class Bacteroidia; order Bacteroidales; family UBA7960; genus SKVR01. The sequence continues at coordinate 12,385 of JAHYJP010000052.1, read as the reverse complement.
AACGCCGTTTGTGCAAATCCAGCATGTGTTGCAAGGTGAAATCATTCATCAATTCATGAATGTCCCAGAAGTCCTTTTTCCTGCCACCCCTTGAAATGACATCTAATTTCATGGCAATAATTTCACCCACACTTGCCAGGCGGATATCATCAATCAACAATAATTTATCAATAAATTTATCAGTGTAAAAGAGATCCAGTTTAATACAATCTTCCCGATCATAGCCAATGAAGTAAGATTTGTCCATACCGGTGTTTGGGTAATCAGATGTATCGACATAAGGGTAAGCGTTTCTTAAATATTGATCAATCTCGTCAAAATTAATGGATCCATATTCGGCATCAGTGAATAAATCAATATCGGCAGACTGTCTGTGTCCCTTCAGTAAACTTAAGGCGGTACCGCCCACAAGCCTGAATTCATCGAGTTCATTGCATGCCAACAGGATCTTTAGAACATTGAGTAATAAAGTTGATGTTGTATGGTAGTGAAGTTTATTTTCAGGGTTCATTCAGTGAATTATTTACGGTTTCATAGCCATAGAACCGGATGATTTCATTTTTCTCTTCATCATTCCCTCTTTCAAACACTCTATTAATAACCGCATGTTTTTGTTCAGTCCAGTTAATTTTATCTGGTAAAGTATCCCAAAACAGTGCCGGCCTCAATTTTGACATGTCTGGTTGGTCTGATTGCAGCTTTCTCTTTTCTAATTTAATATCAAAATAAACCTGCATCATCATCAGGCAGCCTTCTTCAAGGCCTAAGGCTTTTTCAATTTTTAAGGCAAGCGCCGTGTTCATTCTTCGCTTTCCTTTCATAATGGAAACGAGCGTTTGAGGGTACTCCTGTAATGAAATTGCAAACTGCCCCTTTCGCAGCTTTCTTCGTTTAAGTTCGCGCTCCAGAAAAAAACCGGGGTGTAAACCTTTTATTGTCGACAAATCAGATTTCATTTTGCAAATATAAACAAAATTATGTAAACAAAAATGTTTATTAATTATTCCGTTACCAGAGCTATTTTTCTAAGATTTGGTTAAATATTAAATGCACATGAACATCTCAGGAAAAATAACCCGGATCCTCCCGGAAGTCAAAGGCGAAGGCAGGAACGGGCCGTGGAAAAGGCAGGATTTTATCCTGGAAACCGACGATTTAGGATTTACAGTCTAGGATATGGGATCGGCAAACCGGCCAGATTCTCGATCCCCGTTGCCTTCGCCCATCGCCCATGTGCCCATGCGGATTTGAGCCATGGTATTTTGCATTTCTGAGATCTGAAATACCAATGGTGATATGCGCATTGGCGATGGGCACATAGGCACATGGGATATGGGATAGCCGGCAGGATTCGGAGAAACTGCCGATTTAAATAACAGATTCCTCAATCTGATGATGCAGTATCTGAGATCCACAGATTCTGATCTAAAATTTACAGATCCCGATCTAAGATCTTAGATCGTAAATTCTAAATCCCAGATCATTTCCCGCCCCAAAGGGGCAACGCGTCTGTGGTGCGGGGGACAGGGGGCGGGGAAGCTACGCAGTGTTAAGGTTTAAGTGTTGAGGTTTAAGTTGGGGATTGTAAAATTTCTGATGACATGATTGGTCGATGTGTCGATGATCAATGTGTCGATGTGTCGATGTTTTAGCCGGTGATTTAGGATGTAGGACGTAGGATTTAGGATCTATGATCTAGGACCGATCAGATCCTCGATCCTACACCGTAAACTGTAAATCCTGGATCATTTCTTTCTCTTCCCCAACCGGGAAAGGAGGAAATGAATTCAAGGTTCAAAGTTCAATGGGCTGCAAAATGTACTTAACTTTGCATGAAGCATACATTGATTAAGCGTTTATCGATATGACCACCCTGGAGCTGAAGAATTCTATTATTCGGAAAATTGCCCAGATTAATGATTCTGAGTTTCTTAAAGCAATAAAAACAATCATTGATTCCAAACAGGTAGATGAGGTTCACAGCGTTCAGTACTTTATCAGATCCTAAATTTTAGATCGCAAACTGTAAATCCTGGATCAACATGGACGATTGAACACGGACACTTGCCCGCCTCCGGCGGGATGGACGATTGCACATGGTCATTGGTCAATGAAAATGTTAAATCGTCTATGCTCAATGCTCAATCGTCCATGTATTTTGTCCCATCGGGACGCAAGAACGGTAGCCATCAAGAATAATATCTTTATCGTTTGAAATCAGTGATATTATGCCTCAAAAAAAATCAAACCAGAAAAAATCAGGTATCGTTCATCTATCGCCGGAAAATTATATCCGGCAGCGGGCCAGGTCACTTCCTGTTCATGAATGTCTGATAAACAAAGGCTGGAAAGAATCCGGAGAAGCGAGCATACTGATTTCCAGAAAACATGTTAATGGAAATTATACCTACGGAATTTATTTGGTTGATCTTTATTGCCTGGGCATTAAGGAATCGTTATATGGATTTAATATCAGTGATAACGAGTATCTTAAAGCAGTAAATGTTATAAAGCATTCACCCGATGGGATGGATAGGGTTGACTATCCGCTTGTGCACAATATAATTTATGGTGCTGAAGCTTATGCTGAAGATCTGGGTTTCCATGCAATTAAAGATTTTAAGCGTGTTACAAGATACCTTCTCGAAGAGGATACAGAAGAAACTGAATGGAAAGAAATTCAGTTTGGAAGAAATGGCAAGCCTTGCCTTGTCATCACTGATGACAGTGATCATTCAAAAATGATCATGCAACTGGAAAGATTTGCAGGTCCGGGAAATTTTGATGTATTATACATGGGAGCTGAATTTGAAGCGGTGGATCCTGAGGCCGGAAATGATCAATTGGATGGCTTATTTAATGAAATAGAAGAGTACTATTCGTGGGATGCCAATGACTGGGAAGCTCTCAAAAAAGGGAAAAAGGAACTACCTGGGATTGTGATGGATCATATGATTGAATCATTTTTTCAGTACTCATATTCCGATGAAGAAATCAGGAAGATCGAACGGGAAGTGGATCAAATGTTTCAATGTAAAATTACCGACAATGACTATACCGAATTAGCTTATTATCAGCAATATAGGCAGGACGACCATCTTATGGAATTGCTTAATATGGCTGTAGGGGCATATTCAGCATCCCGATCGAAATATTCATTTAAAATGTTGAAGGAACTGATCAGGGAAAATCCGGATAATCCTCTATTATTTAGCACACTGACATCTTTATACATTATGGCCGGAAAAAAATTAAAAGTGCATGATATTACCAAATATGCATACCAGCGATTTCCGCGGTACTTTTTTATATTCATGAACTACCTGGAATATCTCATTGACACGAAACAAATCACAGAATTTGAAAAAGTTATCGACAATAGGTGGTTATTGTCACAATTTTTCCCGGAAAGGGACGTTTTCGCGAAAGTGGAGGTGTTTCGCTTTTACAATCTGCTGGTAGTGTATTTCGGCATGAAAGGATCATTGCTCATGGCTGACAGAATCATTAAAAAGCTCCGGAATTTTGTTCCTGATAATATGAAGCAAAACATGGATCAACTTGAGAATTTCGTGAGGAGTTTAAAGAATGAATATCTTCTGGAAATCGTTATGGACAAGCAAAAAATCAAGGAGATCAAAAGGAGAATATCGGACGCATCGAAAAAATAAGTTTGATTGATAAACCAGGGCCTTGAAAAATAATCTAAACCATTCTTTTCCTACATTTGTCATCATTAACTAAAAAAATAAATCATGGCTAAAGAGGTAACGGCAAAACTTACCAAGCCTGAGCTGCTCGAGGCTTACAACGAGGCGATAGAGCAGCTGAAAGCGGTAAAATCACAACAAAACCGACAGGACAAGGAGAATTCTGAGAAAAAGGAAGTGGTGCGAAAAGCGAAAGAAAACACGTATGAAGAAATTATCAGGAATGTCGCTGAGTTGAAATTAACGATCAATGCTGCACTTGATAACAATGAGAAAGCGCTGATTAAAGAGTTCAGGAAACTGGAGGACCTTTCTGCTGCAATTAAGCTTGAGGAAGACAAATTGCAGGAGTTGTATCAGATTCAGTATGAAGCGGGCGCTTTGGAAGCGCTGCTAACGGCTCAGCGCAATGAAAGGGAAAGGTTTCAGGTTGAGATGTCGGGTAAGAGATCAGCTTTCGAATCTGAAATGGCTGAATTTAAAGACAGATGGGAGAATGAAAAAGCGGTCCGGGATCAAAAACTGAAGGAAGAAGCACAGCAGATACAAAAAGAAAGAAAACGTGAGGAAGAAGAATACGCATACGATCTGAAGCTAAAGCGGAAGAAGGAAACAGACGCTTATGAAGAAAAGAAGTTCATGCTGGAGAAAGAATTGAAAGAGAAAAAAGCGCTGTTTGAAAAGGAAATTATGGAGCGGGAGAAATTAGTTTCCCAGCAGGAATCAGATTTTTCAGCATTGCAAAAACAGGCTGAGAAATTTCCGGCAGAACTCGAGAAGGCGGTAAAGGATGCTGAAAAACGGGTTTCCGAGCAGCTGATCAATCAACATAAGCAAGAAAAAGCGCTCTCTGACTCTGAAAATGAAGGGCTCCTCAAACTGAAAGACCAGATTATTGCGAGTTTACAATCAAAAATTAAAGAACAGGAGCAATTAATCAAGGAACTCACATTAAAGACGGACAAAGCCACGCAGCAGGTACAGGATGTTGCCCTGAAAGCGTTGGAAGGATCGGCTAACATCCGGTTTGCACTCCGGGAAAGCGCCCCGGAAAGGAAAAAAGAAGAATAGTGAACCATACGCCTCGTCGGGGCTATGCCTCTTTTTCAGCCCCCACTGCCAATTTAAATAACAGATTCCTCAATCTGATGATGCAGTATCTGAGATCCACAGATTCTGATCTAAAATTTACAGATCCCGATCTTAGATCTAAGATCGTAAATCCTAAATCCCAGATCTTTTGCTCCTCGATGAGCTGCTGGTTTTGTTCGATGCGTCGAAGTGTCGATGTATCGATGTTTGAAGATTTACCGAAAACCGGGAATAAAACGCATCACTTTCCACCGTTCTGTTTTTTCGGCAAGGGTCAGGCGGGTATACCGGCTGCTGGTAGAAGGAAACGAAGGAACCATTACCAGCGGATCTTCATTTCGTTCGTGTTTGGCAAAATATTGCAGCGACCTGTTTCCGTTGAAAATCATGTAGCGGAGGTTTGGGTATGTTTCGATCAGTTTCGCCGGATCGTTAGCAGTTTCATCCGTGATGCCCGAATCGCCGCTGCCTTTGCGGATGCAGCTTTCAACAATATCCCACAGCGCAATCCTGTGTTTCTTCAACAAAGCCAGCCGCCTGCCATAATCATCGGTAAACGGTTCCTTCATGACTGACAGTAAAATTTGCCAGAACTGATTTTTCGGATTGGCATAGTACTTTTGCTGCTGGAGCGACATCTCGGATGGAAATGTACCGAGGATCAGGAACTCAGAACGCTCGTCGGCAACAGGTGAAAGACCGTAGGATCGGTAAAGGCCATTTTCGTAAAGGACAATGCCCACCCGTTTGATGTGGTCAATCAGCGCATCATCACTGATTTTCCGGTAATCGATGATATCGGCCTTTTGTGGAATCTCCAGCCGGTCGACCTGCAGGGAGAAATCGAGGAAATCATTTAACACGAGGCTGGTGCCGGTCACGGCAAGGTCTATATCGGAGCCGGGGACAGCGTTTCCCTTGGCCCTTGAACCAAACAGGACGATCTTTTCGACGGAAGGATTGGCTGCAATGATGCCAGTAATGTTCCGTATGGTTTCTGCCGGGAGTCCGAATGGCATGGTTTTTCTTCTATTAAAATAAACGCGCCTGGCCGCCGGCCTCGTTTTCTTGCTCAAGCCGGGCGATCAGCTCCTTAAACAATTGATAATATGTGTCAATGATACTTTGCACGATTTCCTCTGCCACCTCTTTATTGTATGTATGAGAGGTGCTTTCCCGGCTTTTCTTAAGCCTCATCCAATCATCGCCTTTGGTAATGATACCGTCCTGAAAGGCTTGTTGTAAAACCGGTAATGGCCCCTTGATATCGTGGTATCCTTTGGCCTCCAGTAAATCCTGCAGCGTTTTCCAGGCCAGTTCATAGGTGTATTCAAACCGCTGGATAAGTCCTTCTTTTTCCAGCTCGGAAAGAAGATCGCTGACCACCGCTTCCTCCAGTTTCTGAAACGCTTTTTTCAGATTGCCGAACCGCTGCACCCATCGAATATCTTTATTAGCCATGCCGTTTTATTTGAAATCCAAAGATAATGCAAAATCATCGATGCATTGAACATTGATGATTGAACACAGATAGGATGTTTTCATCCCCCCGCTTAAAATAATTCCTGCTGCTTTAAAGAAAATGTAAGTGGTTTCTTTTTGGTTATCTGAACGTCGGGATGTTTTATGAGAAATTCGCGCAGCCGGGCTTCTTCAACGGCAAGATTCAGTCTGTGTATGATCTCTTTTGCCTGATATTCACCATTTTTAAGCAGGTCCAACACTTTTGACCCGTAATCCGCAATGGGTTCATCGGCCGTTATCACTTGTCCCTGCTCTTTTGGCAATTCCATTGGCTCCGCAGCTTGTCCATTCATATCAACCGGAATTGCACCTTTCTGAATAAGGATATGATTTGCATTTTTCTCGTCTTCAGCGGGTTTCCTGACATATATCCTGCGGTTTTTTCTTAAACCGTCGATCACGCCCGACCAGGTGCCGCCTTTTTCACCTGACTCGGCAACAAAGATCTCATCAGCAAGTCCGTAAATGATAGGGTTCCTTGCCATGGCCAGCTCCACCTTCCAGGGCGCTTTCGGGTGAAAAGTGCTTAGAACCAGCACATCGCCGTCAACAATTTGCTTGTAATATTTTTTAAACCCCGAATGAAATGTCATGATCCCCTGCGGAAGCACAATGATGCTTTGCCCTTTGTATTTAATGGCAGAATCAAGCGCTTGCTTGTCGACACCCTTTGCAAAACCGCTTACCACGACCCTATACTCCTGGCTGGCCAGCCGGGCGATATTATCAGTGAACTGGAGCGCGATGTCTGACGCGTTCCTTGAGCCGACGATAGCGACAGATCTTTCCTGGAGGATCTGCTTGTTTCCCTTAAGGTAGAGGGCTACCGGGGCCGAATTTTTCATGTTCTCTTTCAGCGTTTTCGGGTATTCGGGCGAAATCACCGGGATCAGTTCATAACCTTCATTTAACAGCGACTCTGCCAGAAAAGCGTTGTTTGGCAATTCCGATTTTGCCGTATTCAAATCTTCAATATCCTGGTCATTCAAAGTGAAGAGATCTCTCCATTTCGACTCTGTTAGGTGAAAAAACTCCTCTATATCCAGTCTTTGCTCATGATAAAAGCGAATGATCAGGCCGATGGTCTTCTTCGGCCCCCATTTCGGCAGATTTGCCAATGTAATCCAGTATGTTGCTTCGTGGTTCATACAACGTCTCCTCCGACCGTTCTGGCAATGACCAATGGGGCGATCGTCTCCGCTCCAAGGCCTGTCAGGTACTTACCGATTTCCTTGATGGTGGCCCCGCTGTCAAAGATATCATCCATCAGCAGGATCTTTTTCCCTGAAATCATTTCCGGTCTTTCAAAGATAAAAGCATCTTTTACATTATCGGCTTTCAGGCAACTATTTTCATAGATTTTTTGTTCATGAGTGTCGCGGGCTTTCTTCAAGCCATTTGACAGTGGGAACTTCAGGATACGGGCAATGGTTTCAGCGAAGTTCTTCACCAGGTCTCCTGATTTCGTCGGTGGAACATAGAGGATAAGGTCGAATTTCTCCTGGCCGAATTTTTTTCGGTAAGCTTTTAAGGTCAATCCGACCAGGAAGTCGGGGAAATCCCCGCCATTATCATATTTGCATCGGTGTATCGCGGCCCCGACGTTTGAAACACCATAATAGGAAGCCGCCACACCGTTTACTAAACGGGAACGTTTTGTTTCAACCTGCAATTCCGGGAAATAGTTCTCTCTGTAATTTTCTAATTTTCCCGTCCATTCCGGATCAGAAATCACATCAAGCTTTCTAAGGCCAGTATTATCACAGTTCCTGAATTCTCGTTGATCCGTATCCCCAAGAAAATCACACAGGTATTTCATCCTGGATATGGTAGTTTCCACATAGCCGATCATTTGTTCCAGGTCTGCCCGCTTGAGTTCCCTGAGTTCTTCAAATGCCCTGGTATTCAGTTTGGGAGCGCCGGTAATATACTCGTACTTCTTGCTTTTTCCGCTGGTTACCTGCCGAATGATCTTTTGCTCACTAAGGTCCGCTGTGATCACGCGGATCTGCGTTTGTTTAAGATTGGTCCTGCGCATCAGGTCGCGTTCACCGAGCAATTCGTTACGGATGGCCTCAATGACCTTTTCATATTTTTTAATGGCCGGCCTACCGCCCTCAATGAAGGCCTCCGGAAGGTCCCTGTCCCTGGGGTTATAAAAAAGGATGATGTACGCCGGCTGCCCATCGCGTCCGGCCCTGCCGATTTCCTGGTAATAATGCACCGGCGATTGCGGGGTCTGGGTATGGATGATGAACCGGATATCGGGTTTATCGATGCCCATGCCCAGCGCGTTGGTGGAGATCACGCATTTCCATTTATTATTCATCAGGCCTCTTTCGATTGCGATGCGTGAAGCAGGATCCAGACCGGCATTATATCCTATGGAAGGAATGTTCAGGAATTCAAACCACCGGGAATAGATTTCCGTATTCACTCTCGTCCCAGTATACAGAATGCCGGAACCAGGCAATTTGTTGAGGTTCTGGCCAAGCCAGATCATTTTATCGTCTTCCGATTCCACCTTAATGACAAACAACCGGAAATTTTCCCGCATCAGGTTGCCCCGGAGAATGGTCAGGTTACCGCCCATTTGCGTGGCGATATCGGCTTCCACCTTTCTGGTGGCCGTAGCCGTGGTGGCCAGAACCGGCAGATGACGCGGCAGCATTTTCACCAGGTTGATAATCCTTCGGAAAGCCGGCCTGAAATCGTGTCCCCATACCGAGATACAATGCGCCTCATCCACGACTACCATCGACAGGTTCAATTGTCTCGTCGCCTCGATCCAGCCCGTGTTTTCCTGCCGCTCCGGAGCGATGTAAAGGATCTTCAGCCGACCTGCTTTTGCGTCGTCAATTATCCGATCATTTTCAAATATTTCCTGCTCGCTGTTAATGCACCGGGCGGGAATGCCCAGTGCATCAAGCTTCGCCACCTGGTCGCGCATGAGTGCGATCAGAGGGGAGAAAATAACCGTTATCCCCGGGAAAATCAATGCCGGGAATTGAAAGCACAGCGATTTGCCGAAGCCGGTTTTCTCGATCAAAAGCACCCGTTCCCCGGCCAGGATCTTTTCGATCGCCAGCCACTGCTCGTCATAAAAGCGGTCCAGTTTGAAGGTCCGCTTCAAAATGATTTCCGCTTCCTGCCTGCTTATTTGCATGATCTGTAATGGTAAGATTTATAATTCCTTTTCAATCGATTACTACGTTTTTCATACTGTTAATCCGGTTTTTTAATAAATATACCCGGTCCGGTGCAAGAAAAAATTGGACCGTTAACGCCAACGGATTCTGATCTAAAATTTACAGATCCCGATCTAAGATCTAAGATCGTAAATCCTAAATCCCAGATCATTTCCCGCCCCAAAGGGGCTACGCGTCTGTGGTGCGGGGGACAGGGGGTGGGGAAGCTACGCAGTGTTAAGGTTTAAGTGTTGAGGTTTAAGTTGGGGATTGTAAAATTTCTGATGACATGATTGGTCGATGTGTCGATGATCAATGTGTCGATGTTTTAGCCGGTGATTTAGGATATAGGACGTAGGATGTAGGATTTAGGATCTAGGACCGATTAAGATCCTCGATCCTACACCGTAAACTGTAAATCCCAGATCATTTCCCAGCATAATCGGAAAATTTTTAGAATCACAAAAAAGTGAAGAAAAAAGGACCGTATCGTTCATTTACAGGCTGCGAAAACTATCCGGCATGTAGGTATAATGCCTCGGTTCGTAATTGAGTATTCCGGAGCATGACTGGAAAGTGTACCGGCGATTCCTGTTGAAAACGTACCACCTTACAAGATGTGTAGAGCGGTTAGTGCGGTTAAAAGTGCAGTAAGAATACAAAAAATCGTGAAAGTTTTATATATCATCAACACTTATTGTTTATCTTGGTAACCAAATTCTTAAAATTCAATAACATTGATTTTTACAGATCCTAAATCAACTGAATCTTTCGAAAATATCGAATCCCACAAGGAAAGAAACTTTTATTGTAAGGTATTTGCCGGTTATTTCTTTAATGAATTAATTTCTGAACCCAATAGTCGATTTAAGGCATTTTTATTATTACTTAAATCCAAGGTCAATGATATTGACTTTTTTTTCAAGTCGGAGGAAACAGATGAAAAACATGCGATTAAATTATTACAAACATTTAATATTGATGAATCGCATGTATCATTTGATTTCCATGGGGATCAATTGACTAAAAGGTGGGATGGTGATGACGGAGAATTGGCCGACATTTTAATCATCGGGAGAAAAGCAGTGATTTCCATAGAGGTTAAATATTTGACCAATTGGAATTTTACAAAAGATGTGATGCTGAACCAGATTCGTATTGCAAAATATGGTGAACTTGTTGGAAGAAAAGCAATTCAAGTACTATTAATCAAAAAAAGCAAATGGGAAAATGCAAGGAAAAAAGAGAACCATTCTAATTCACAATTTGCTTTACTGAAAGCAGAATCTGGAAAATTAAAGTTACCAATGATTGTCATTACTTGGGAGGATATAATGGAAATTACTGGAAATGAAAAAGTCATAAGATATTTGGAACATCAGCTAAAAGATGTAAATAATACAATAATGAACCGGGAAGAATTTCATGAATTCTATTTGAATTATTTGAACTCCCTGAAACAAAAACTTTCCGATAGGGAGGAGTTAATTTACAGGGTGAGGGATTATAGTGCGCAAGGCAAGGAAACAGGCAACCCCAGGAAAGTCTTTGATATTAAAGACAATGTGCTTCATATTGAAGAACTTAGCCGGCGTAACATTATCAGTAAATGTACTGAGGAAGAATTGTTTGTTATTTACGAACATTTCGAAGAGGACATCGAAAAGCTAAAACATGCAAAACCAAGGAAGGAAAAACTCCTGGCCGACTTCCACAATTTTATTGAGTTTAAAAGACCGATATTGATTGATATGTTGGGGGGATGATTGGTCATTGGCGTTATCTTTCTAATTCACAACCTTTTCTCATGATTTTCGTATACCGCAATTGCATCTTAATTCCAGATTGTCATGAGAAATACAATAGAAAAGCCTAGAAAAACCAGGGCTAAAATTCAAAAACGGTTTCATATCGATTGCTATCCGTATATATTTTCAGACGAAGAGCTGGAAATCCTGGAAAGCAGAGGCCATGACTTGAAAGCGTTAGCTGCGGGAAAACGAAAAGCAATCACAAAGGAAGAGCAACTTTTTGTCAAAGTTTGTAAAGGACAGGCAATTGCCATATCAGTTATGGAAACGGCATGGAAGAAATACCTGAACCGACATCAGATTTTTGCCGATTTTAACAATAAGGGAGAGGATTATCTTCAATACTTGATAGCTTTGAGATAAAATCTCCTGTATTCATTTCTGATAATAAGGGCATTAATGATTTCTTCATTAAAAGTCAGATTATCTGAGACATTAAAATATTCTACATTTTTAAATTCGACAATAGAAATGATTCCAACCAACGAGCAAAAGGCGATATTTGAGTTTGTGAGATCTAGCAATCACCATGGAATTATTGATGCGGTGGCCGGATCCGGGAAAACTACCACAATTATGGAAAGCACAAAGCACGTTCCTAATGGACTTGATCTTATGTTTTGTGCTTTTAATAAAAGCATCTCTAAAGAAATTAAGAGGAAATTTAAACAAATCAACCAGGGGAATATTAAAGTAAAGACAATTCATGCACTTGGTTTTGATATACTGAAATCAAATAGTGAGCGTGATTACCAATTCGACGATAATAAATATTTAAAGCTCCTAAAGGAAATGCTTGATCAAGATGCTTTTTCATTTGAATTAGCATCAATACTTGAGTTAAACGATATTCCTGTTGAACCTGTCGATAGAATGGAAGAAAAGCAACATCGGGATTTTTTTTATCATTTTAGGGATAAGTTGTTAGATATTAACACAGATTTTCACGGTAAACAATCGCCCGTATTTTTGACTACGAGTAGGATGCTCCTTCAAAAATAACATTCTTGCTTTTAAGCCAGGGGTATTTAAATCTGGAATAATTGGACATTACCTCAAG
>JAHYJP010000309.1 GCA_019429055.1 Bacteroidales bacterium | reverse complement strand
CTGCAGCCATTTATAAGGAGCAAAACAGACCCGACCTCTATGAAAAAGAAGTTGCCGAAGCTATTGTACTTGAAAAATACCTGCCGGCTAAAATGAGCGAAGAGGAATTAACGGCAGCTCTAAAAACAATCATTGAACGTGTCGGGGCAAAATCCCCAGCCGATATGGGCAAAGTGATGGGTGCTGCCACTAAGGAACTTGCCGGTAAAGCCGACGGAAAGGAGATATCTGCTATAGTTAAACAGATTCTCGGCTGATCTTATTCAAGAACTTACACAACTTGTCCCTACAGATTCTCCCTTTGAAGGTATAGCCGTCAAGCTAAGGAGTTTGAAAATGGCTATACAGGGAGGCTCAATAAAGGTAATCGTATTTTAATATCGAATGCAGTTCGTTCATAGTACTTTCCCCTCCTTTTCAAGGAGGGGTGGCCGCAGCACACAGATAATTAATATGTTACAATGATTGCTTGCGGCCGGGGTGGTTGATTTGAAAGACCGTAGAAGTTAACAAAGTAACTTCTAACACTGTTTTGTCTTCTGAATTTTCTTCTTTCAAGTTTTTTTGATTTTAGCTCCTCCCATAATTCTGCCTCAGCCGAAGTAGACCTGTTCCTGAGAGATGATCTGAAAGATTTAAGGTCTTTTCTGTTGAAGAGGTTTTGTTATTAATACCTAAAGTGAGCGATTTATGATAAAAAAAGTAAAAGATAGGTTGTACATTAATCTGAAAATGTGTATATTAGAGGTGTTAAATCCATTAATTAACACAGCACTGATTAGGTGCACAACACTATCTTTTATGAGTACTAAGATAACAAAAATTGGCTTAACAAACGATAAAATTTCTGCACGTGGGGGCCTCCCTTTATTTCTTCGGTACATTGAGCAGATCGGCTTATACAGGCTGATTTCAGGCACTATTAATTCACTGCTTTCCAAAAACAGTAAGGGATTGCAATTGCAACAATTTCTAAAACAGATTATTGCATTTTTCATTGATGGCACCAACATGTCTATTAGCGGTTTTGACCAGAGTAAAAATGATGAGGGGTATGCCGCATTACTGGAATGCAAGAGAGAGCAAATGGCCTCATCGCACCAGATCAAACGTTTTTTCGGCAAACTATCCTTTATTACAAACCTCATCTTCAATAAGATACTCAACGAACTATTTGTTTGGAGGCTGCATATAACAAAACCCTCGATTATAGAACTTGGTATTGATACCATGGTTCTGGATAATGACAGTGCCAGTAAACGTGAGGGTAACGAGGTTACCTACAAACGTAAGAAAGGTTTTCAACCTCTTCACATTAGCTGGGGACCTTTTTTGGTAGACGTGCTGTTCAGAAAAGGCAGTGCCCATTCCAACCATGGCAATGATTACATCAGCAGGGTAAAATCGATTATAAAACTGATCCGTGAGAGATACTCCTGCCAGGTGCCCATTATTCTCTGTACCGATAGTGGTTTTGCAGATCAGAAAGCATATGAAGTATTTGAAAAGAACTTTCATATTCATTATATAACAACAGGGAAGCTATACGATGATGTAACAGAGTACGTTCAGGATATTCCCGCTGACACTTATGGCACAATATCAAAGGATAAAACTATCTGGCATTTTGTGGAATTTGCCAACAAGCTAAAGACATGGTCAAAGTTCCGGCGCTGTATTTTTACCCGCTTGCACCGGGATGACACCGGGCAATATGCAATGAATTTTGGCAAGCCAGACAGTATCATCTACACCAATATCGGTAATTGTCCTCAGGCAGATGAAATACTAAGGGCAGCCGGGGGCCATCATTATTTTGAAGCTGAGACCATTGTAAAGAAATCACATGAAAGGGGAGCTGATGAATTGATACACAGAAGCCTCAAAGAGCTTGCCACCAAAGAGCAGCTTCCTTTCAAATCATTTGGGATGAACAGGGCTTATTACTTCATGCTTGTTTTTACGCATTTCATTTATGAGGCTTACAAGCGGGATGTTACGGCCAGTGTCATCCCCGTAACAGTATATCCAAATACCTTCAGAAGAAAGCTCATTGATTTTGCTGCTAAAATAACATCAAGGTCAAGGAATATAGTGTTGAATGTTACAAAAACCGTTTACCAAACAATCAATATCGCAGAGATATGGAAATTATGCCAGTCACCACCAAAAATACAGCTTGTATAGTAGAAGGATCACAACATAAAATAGTCGTAACCCTTAGCGGTAATGGGAAAGAAGTGTCTTGGCAGTCTAAAAACAGCATGAAAAGCCTGGATAAAGGCTGAAACAGAACGGCAAATCAATATAAAACAAGTAAGAACGATCCCTCCTTTCTGACAAACCCATAAATTTTAAGATCAAGTGAGATGAAAGGGGGTGGTGAAATCAAGAATCGCTCAATTTAGGTAATAGTTATAATGGTAAAAAGAAATAATTAAATCAACCACCCCGGCCGGGAAATAAACTTTGTAAACATCAGATAATCAGGTGTCCCGGCGCCCTCCCTGCGGCCTGGCTCTTCGCTAAATTTGCCCACCGGGCAAATTCTTAACGCTCAGCCCCCTTCAAAAGGAGGGGAAACTTCATCTATTCTATCCTGCAACAAAACTATGCTTAACTTGACGGCTATGCCCTGAAGGGGGGCAGGGGGGCAGCCTATACGGTTAACAAGAACCCTCAGGGGGGTGTGCCTATACGGGTAAATTTCAATTCTCTAGTTAAAACCCACCCCCCGCCCCTCCCAAGAGGGGAGCTTTACTGCCTGCCCGTCCCCAAGGG
>JAHYJP010000308.1 GCA_019429055.1 Bacteroidales bacterium | reverse complement strand
TTCAACTGCTGTTTCACGAGCTCCTGCAAAAACTTCAAGGCTGAAGGGAGAAGCAGGATCATAACCTGAAGCACTTACAATACCTGAAGCAATGGCAATGTAGGTTTCATTTTCTGTAAGATTTACAGTAACAGGACCTACACCATTTTCAATTCCTGCACCGGCAGGTGCAACAACGATATTTAGATCAACTCCGGCAGGTACATTCATAAAGTTTGTAGCTTGTCTGAATCCAACATCTGTTAAAAATGAAGCACCATTTACATAAATATCTACTTCATCCACTGCTGCATCTGCAGAATTGTGAATAATCTGTAGTTTGGCAGTTTGAGCACTTGCAAAGCCTATAAAGGCAAAAAATGCTATAACTGCGAAAGCTAAACTTAGTCTTGTTTTTCTCATACGATTAAAATTTTAAATAAATAATTTTTGGTTTGTGAGCACTTGTAAAAACGTTATTCAATATGTAATGTTTAACAAAAAGTAATAAAAGTTAAACATAAACAATTTTTATCTTCAAAAATTGTTTTTAATGGGGGTTAAACTATTAATATATAGATAAATAGTTTGCATAAATTTTATTTTGTAAAAAAAGTTAAATTCTAAAAAGTTGAAATCTGTTGAAATAATCCTGAATTCCAGATCTGTAAAAAAATCATATTAATTAATGGATAAAGGCCTTTTGATAAAAATGACATATATTATTATTCAATCAGAATAATTGAAGATAATTGTATGTTATAAATAAAAGGAACTATATGTTTATAGCAAAATCAAAATATTTAGACAGAATAATTGATGAAGACCCTCAGGCAGATCTGAAAAAAATAATGTCCTGTTCCATTAATTTGATCAGGTGAATAAATTAGAATCATTCTGGATTCATATTTTTTTGATATGTAAAAAAAAATTCCGTAATTGCGGTATCAAAACATACCCTATGACATCCAATAAAAGAATCAAAACACTCACGCAATTTATTGTTGAGAGACAGGCTGAATATCCTCAGGCCAAAGGGGCTTTTACCCGCCTGTTAAATGATATTGCTACAGCTGCCAAAATTGTCAACCGTGAAATCAATGCCGCAGGCCTGGTTGATATACTGGGTTATGAAGGCACTGATAATATTCAGGGTGAGGCGCAGAAAAAACTTGATGTTTATGCCAATGAACGTTTTATCGAAGCTTTGAAAGGTGGAGGAGAATGTTGTGCTATTGCATCTGAAGAAAATGAAAAGATCATTTCGTTTCAAAATGAATTTTCTGATCTGGGCAAATATGTCGTGGCCATTGACCCGCTGGATGGCAGTAGTAATATTGAGGCCAACGTATCCATTGGTACGGTATTTTCCATTTATCGTCGTAAATCAGATGTTGGACCCGGCAAGCTGGAGGATATGCTCCAACCCGGTGTAAACCTGGTTGCTGCCGGTTATGTTATTTATGGTTCATCAACCATGCTGGTTTATACAACCGGAAAGGGTGCAAACGGATTTACACTTGATCCGAGTGTGGGCATCTTTTGCTTGTCGCATCCGGATATGAAATACCCTGAAACATCGAATATTTATTCCATCAATGAAGGGAATTATATTTATTTTCCGGAGGGTGTGAAAAAATACATTAAATACTGCCAGGAGGATGATGCTAAAACGCTAAGACCTTATACATCAAGGTATATAGGTTCAATGGTTGCTGATTTTCACCGGAATCTTATCAAGGGTGGAATATTTATGTATCCCGGAATCACTAAACAACCCAAAGGAAAGCTTCGTTTGCTTTATGAGTGTTGTCCGGTTGCTTTTATTGCAGAACAGGCGGGTGGAAAAGCTTCGGATGGCTTTAACAGGATCATGGAAGTTGAGCCCAAAACACTGCATCAGCGCAGCCCTCTGTTTATCGGGCCTAAAGACATGGTCGAAAAAGTTGAAGAGTTTATGCAAAAGTATTCTCCGGAAATGAACTCCGCTAAATAAAACCATGGGAGCCACTCTGAAACATTTTTTCGTATTTCCATAGCAGGAAGTTTTATCTCTATTTTACTATTTGTCATTAACCCTGCGTTTGAATATCTTTGCCTGTTTTTTCAGAAAGGATATTACAGAATTTGAAAACCACCGATTTTTTACAAAGGTATAAGCAAAGTCATGAAGTAACTGAGCTCAGCGAACAGCTCAGGTCGGCACTTATTGAACCTGTCAGGCTTAGTGGTTTGGCAGGATCATCCATTGCAGTAATAGCTTCTGCTGTTTATCGTTCTGTTCCTAATCCCTTTGTTTTTATTCTTTCTTCGCGTGAAGCAGCAGCATACTTTTTCAATGATATAGAGAATCTGCTCGAAGAAAAGGATTTTCCCTATGAAAAAAGAAATATATTCCTGTTTCCTTCATCCTACAAAAAACCTTACGAAACCCCCGATATTGACAATGCCAACGTGTTGCTGCGATCTGAAGTGATTAACAGACTTTCTTCAGAAACACGCAAATTTATAATTGTTACCTATCCTGATGCACTTACTGAAAAGGTTGTTTCGCGTAAGGCACTTAAAAAGAATACACTTACCCTCCATGAGGGGGAAGGTACATCTGTTGACTTTATTCTTGAACTATTGTTGGAATACGGCTTCTACCGTGTGGATTTTGTGGTGGAACCCGGTCAGTTTTCGCTTCGTGGGGGTATTGTGGATGTATTCTCCTATTCCAATGATTCTCCTTTCCGAATTGAGATCATGGGCGATCAGGTGGAAAGCCTGAGAACTTTTAATCCTGAGAGTCAGATTTCGATAGAAAAGCTCAAAA
>JAHYJP010000307.1 GCA_019429055.1 Bacteroidales bacterium | reverse complement strand
GATCAAATACAAAAGGATCGTTTTCAGGTTGTGCTTTTAATAATATTAAAGGAAAGAGCAAAAACACAAGTACACTGCAAATAAAATAATTTGTTTTAATAATAGTTGTTTTTTTTGTTGAATAATTTTAATCTTAGATTCTTCAGGATTTTAAAAATATTACATTTGCAATACCTCCTTTCTTATTAGCATGGGGGTTAAACAATAATT
Organism: Bacteroidales bacterium; assembly: GCA_019429055.1. Lineage (GTDB taxonomy): Bacteria > Bacteroidota > Bacteroidia > Bacteroidales > UBA7960 > SKVR01. The sequence goes on along the minus strand of JAHYJP010000307.1, from coordinate 2,599 downwards.
TGTTGCCCGGAGACAGTGGCCACTGTCTCCGGGTTTATTATCAAAAGCCTTTTTATTTTACGGTATATGATTGGTATTTGATATTTCATCCATAATCAAGTAGTTTTTCTTCTGTTTACAAAAATAAGGACAAACCAATTACATGAAGGAAAAAAAATGCGCATTTGAGGGGAGGGGGGATATAATTCTGTTTATCAGATAATTATGAGTTTAATTTATTTTGGTTCTAAATAATCGGATAAAAAAAACGGTTTGAGTAAAAAACCAGGGGATTTCTCACGCTCACGCTTTATCCAGCCCAAAGGATTCGGAATGACATCTGGCTTACTATCGTTTGTTCTGTCGCCCGTTAAAAGGCTGTCATGCCGAACCCATGCGATGGCCTTGTGTGATGGAGTGAGACATCTCCTGGCAAAAGGGGGTACGGATTAATGGATTAATACCAAAGCTATATTTTGTTTTCTCATAATACTGCTGCATCTTTGCATTAAACAATTTGATTTGTATAAAATGAAGCAATTTTTTACCCTCGCAACATCGGTATTTTTGTTGTTGAACCTCGGGCTGGTTTCGGCTGAGGTCACGATGATCGTCATCTCTATGCCGCCCAACACACCCCAGGGTGACAACATTTACATTGCCGGGAATTTTCAGGGCTGGAATCCGGGAGATCCGGATTATGTGCTGCAACCCAACCTGCAGGGCAAACCTCAAATTACAATTCAGGGAACCGGAACCATCGAGTTCAAATTTACACGGGGTGACTGGCAGACTGTTGAAGGCAATGAGAATGGCGGTTTTCTTCCGAACCGGACATTTACCTTCGGGTCATCCGACACGCTCGATATAGTGATCCTGAGTTGGGAAGATCTTGGCGGATCGAACCACACCGCCACTGAGAATGTGGTGGTGATGGATGAGGATTTTTATATGCCGCAATTAAACCGATACCGCAGGATATGGCTCTACCTTCCTCCCGACTATGAGACCACTACAAAACACTATCCCGTCTTGTACATGCACGATGGCCAGAATCTTTTTGACCTGGCCACATCATTTGCCGGAGAATGGGAGGTTGACGAAACACTGAATGCGCTTTTTGACCAGGGCAAAGAGGTTCCCATCGTTGTGGGCATCGACAACGGAGGTATTCACCGGATCAATGAATACACGCCCTGGATCAATCCGCAATATGGCGGCGGGGAAGGTGAACTGTATGCAACTTTCATCGTTGAAACGCTCAAGCCATTCATTGACCAAAACTACCGAACAAAACCCGAAAGGGAGTTTACTGGTATGATGGGAAGTTCATTGGGAGGTTTGATCTCACATTATATTGGTTTGAAATACCAGGATATCTTCTCCAAAGCAGGGATTTTTTCTCCCTCGTTCTGGTTTAGCGATTCCTCTTTTGTATTCGCTTATGAAACCGGAAAACAAAATGCTATACGCTACAATATGATGGGAGGCACAAACGAAAGCGGAAGTTTGGTGCAGGAAATGAACCAGATGAAAGATACACTGCACGCGGCCGGATTCAGTGATGAAGAGATTTTCCTGAAAGTGGTGCAAGGTGGCCAGCACAATGAATATCTGTGGAGAACACAATTTAAAGAGGCTTATGAATGGCTCTTTTTGGAAGGAGCAAGTAACATTTCGGCATACCCATCATCTGAGTCGCTAAGAGCCGTATATTCTAAAGGTAAAATTTATCTTTTTGCTACTGAAGCTGATCTTGAGGATCAATCCTTCGAGATGGAGATTTTTAACATCAGTGGCCAGCGATTGGCAAAACAAACTATCAAACCAGGAAAATCCATTGCATTGCCTTATAAATTCAGTGGGATTTGCGTCGTCAAAATATCAGGGCTACATTATCCGGTTACTCAAAAAATATATGTTTCACCCTACTGATCAAAAGCCCGGTCGATGCTGCTTTCAACGCTCAATGACAGGTATTTTGTAACAGAATAGATGCTTACCAAACGAAAATATCGTTCTTGTTTTTCGGTCGGCGCGGTTCAAGCCAGATGAAATCTCTCAACCTTCGTTTTTCCTGTGGAAATTCATAATATGGATAGAGTTGCGCATCGGGCATAGTGATATAGGTGATGGTTTCGATTTTATTTTCCCTGAGACTGATCTGCATATCACTTGAATAGGCCAGATTTATACCAATCAGGCTTCCATCTTCTTCCCTCACATAATAAACCGTTTCCGAGTTTCCTATCACTATAATCTTAACCAGTTTATTCTCTGAGAAATAGCCGGTCATTAATTTTCCCTTGATCTGGTTAAAAGTTTCCCTGCTAATGGTATCATCCATTGATATAATAAAAGCATTACCCAATAATGCTAGTGTATCTATCTGTTTGTTGGCAAATGCAATCCGGATAGAATCTGCTGTCATCTGATTTTCATCAGACCATAGAACAGGCTGCTTAAAGAGAAAAATAGTCGAGTCTGCAAAGCTATAAATCAGAGAGTCGCACATTCCCTGAATATCGTTCCTGAAGAATTTGGCATGATAAAAACCCGACATGGTTTGAACCTGCTGTGTCGAATCAAAATAAATAAACAGCGAGTCAGAATGAAGAAA
>JAHYJP010000051.1 GCA_019429055.1 Bacteroidales bacterium | reverse complement strand
AATTTTCAATGGCCGGTTATCCTACCGCAAAGGTGCTGCCATGCTGCACCTGTTAAGATTTGAGCTGAATGACGACGGGTTGTTTTTCCAGATCATGGAAGATTTTCTCCAGACATTTGCCCATGATGTGGCCACCGGAGATGATTTCCGTATGACCGTCGATCTGAATACAGGCAAAAACTGGGAATGGTTTTTCAATCAGTGGTATTATGGCGAAGGCTACCCCATTTATGAGCTCATGTGGTGGCAGGAGGACAACAATCTTTTTATCCGGTCTTCTCAAACCACATCAACCAACTTCCCTTTGTTCTTCAGCGGTACTCTTGAGTTTAAGGTAAGGGTTGATGATCAGGAAGAATATATCCGTATGTTTCAGAATGAACCCCTGCAGGTTTTTGAAATACCCCTGAATGGTAAAGTTGAAGATATTGTTTTCGATCCGCGCTCATATATGCTTAAGGATTTTGTGCTTATGGATTCAACAGGCACTACCTTTCCCGACAAAATTTCCGATCTCACTATCGGTCCGAATCCTGTTGAAGAAACGCTTACCGTTTATTTTGATAATAAATGGAACAACGCATATTTTTTTGTCAGCGACCTGCAGGGCCGGAACCGGCTTGAAGGCAGATTTACAAACGACAGGCACACCATTTACATGGCCGGACTTACCACAGGTGTTTACCTCATAAAGGTTGTTTCATTCAGAGGCGACCACAAAAGCCTGAAGTTTTTTAAAAAATAATTTTCCTGCAATTATCTTTTTACGAACCTCATGGTGCCTGCACTGCCATCATCGAAGAAAACCCTCAGTAAATAAATCCCTGGCTTTAAGGTTGCTATGTCAATGCTTTCTGATGTCAGAAAAGCAGTCTGAGACTTAAGCATCCTGCGGCCATCTGCTGAGAACATTTCCCACCTATCAATCTTTATGTTGCTTTTGTTAACCACTGTAAGCAGAGATGAAGCGGGGTTGGGGTACAAGGTTACAACATGTTCCCGGGGCGAGTTTAAGATTGCATGAGCTGAAGAAGGATCATCTGACAGAATAACAGGCGGTGTTATTAGCCAGTTATCGGGAGTAAGAGGGTTTGGGTTTAACCATGACCGGCTGAGCATATATCCATCACCTTCAAAATCAGCATAGTACCAGTTTTGACCGTCGCCATCAAGGTCAATGGCCGTCCAGCCATCAGGCAGCCAGGCGGGGTCAATTTCGCCTCCCTGTGCTTCTTCAACTCCGCCCTGAAAGTCTTCATCCAATATCAAAAAGGGCTCTTCGTTTGGGTCTTCATAACTGATAAGGATCTTAACATTGTTGATCATGATCCTGTCCTTTTCAGTGCTTTCGTGGTGGCGGAAAGCGATGTAAACCTGTTGTCCGGCATATTCTGAAATATCCAGGCTCCTTGCCTGGTAATCCCAGTTTGGAATGGATGAATCAAGGGTTTCATCAAAGATCATGGTAAAATCTTCAGGTTGGGTGCCCTCTGCTGATATCCATACACTGTAATATTCCTCCCGGTATGCAGGAGTATTGGCAGTGGAAGCCACATCCCACATCAGAAAAATTCCGGCTTCAAAACCGGGATCTGTTTCAGCAAAACCGACTGTAACATTAACATCCGATTCCAGGTTTTCATAGAGAAATTCAACTCCTGCAAAGGGTTCATTATTTTCGCCCAAAACGTTGTTACCGTTCAGTTTCCACTCAGCAACACTGTACCCTTCATCGGGCAAGGCCGTGAAAAGAATATCGGAACCTGCATTTACCGAAGCACCATTCAGAATTTCTTCTCCGTCAGCAGATGCGCTCAGTGCACCATTACCACCTACCGGAAAAAAGCTGACCATATATGTACCGGCAGGAATTTCCATAAACTCCACCTGCACATGAATTTTGTTTTCAAGATTATTGAGAACAAACAACTGCGATATTTCATTCTGAACCTCATCGTTCACAATCCATTGCTTTACCCTTTTTCCTTCTTCAGGATCAGCAAAAAATCCAACCGTTGCGCCCAGTTGCACAGCATCTCCTGAATCCAGCAATAGTCCTTCAGACTCAGCTTCCAGGGTTCCTGTAAAATCTCCGACGATTTCAAAGGTTACCTCTGCGGCGTAACCCAGATTGCCATTCTGGGCATACCAGTAAAACCAATCGCCACCTTCACCATCATTCCAGGTTGTAAGGTCAAATGTGCCGGATCCGGTAAAATCGCCTTTCAGTTTGTAAACCGAAACGGCTTTCTTCTCATGATACCATGTAAGCGGCTGCCCGTTTTCGCAAACTTCAGGGTCGTGATTGGCTTTAAGAAAATAAGCATAATCGTCGTAGGACGGGTGCCCGAAAACCCGGGCCAATCCGTTTTCATCAACACCAACAGCGGTGTATTCATCAACCCCTATTCCTCTGGCATCCATGTCCCAATCGGCTATCATGCGCGACATGAAAGCAAAATGGCGTCCATGGCGGTTGTTGCCATCGCCGTAGATATCATCGTAATGGGAGTCTGTAATGAGGTTTTCCAGAAAAGGTATTTCAAGGAAATCGTTGGCGAGTGTTACCCTGAAATGGTAAGGGTTTCCCAACGCTTCATTACTCCATACTGAGCCGTTTTCAGCGGTAAATACCACTTCACCAAGAACCGCAAGACCCGCACTGGTACCTCCTATGGGTGCCGATTTTACGTTTACATGGGCAATCAATGCTTCCTGCAGGCAGGTTCCTTTCCAGTGGCTGTAATAGTTCCACTGGTTGCCGCCGGCAATAAATACCATTTCGGCATTCGCAACAGCTTCACAAACATCAGGATTATCCGCCTGCGCCTGGCTTTGAATAACAATGCTGGTTACAGAGTTTACCTGAACTCCCAGCCCTGAGTAGATATAATTGTTGTAACCATCGCTGCCACTGGCTCTCAGAACGACCACATCGCCGCCATTGGTTAGGTTGGCAAGCCAGGCCATACCATCATTGTTATCTGTGGCTCCGCCTGCAAGTAAAATTCCGAATGTGGGTTCGGTTTCAATGTCATCGTCTGAACCGGTGCGGTAAAAAGTTTGAGAGTATGTTGAAAGAACAATAAAAACCAGCGAGAGCAAAAGGGTAAAACGTAGCTTCATATTTTTTTCATTTAGTTTGAAAATGATTGTGCACAAAAATAAATGAATAATCGGGGCCTATACTATTAAACAATCAGAAAAGAGATTTTCCTGTTGAGAGAAAATCAAAATTTTATAAAGGCTTCTGATATCTTGCAGTAATGTTTTGCCGGTATTTTTTGTATTTTTGCACGGTTAAAGAGCGAATTGCCAGTTCTGCTTCTATGAACCGCCGGATTCCTGCCTTTGTTGATTGTCAAACCACTGACCCAATATCCTAAACTATGGAAAAGCTGACCAAAATCGTAGCAACCATTTCTGATAAGAATTGCAGTGTTGAATTTCTGCAACAAATGTACGATGCAGGAATGGACGTTGTTCGTATCAATACGGCACATCAAACACCCGAAACGTCCATAACAATCATGGAAAACGTAAAAAAAGTTTCGGAAAAAATCCCCATCCTTATAGATACCAAAGGCCCGGAAATGCGGACGGTAGACTCAGAATTGTATTTTCCTGTTGAGGAGGGCGACATTGTGAAAATAAAGGGTGATCCGAAAGGGAAGTCAACCGCCGAATGTATTTATGTAAATTACAATGGCTTTGTAAACCTGCTGGAACCCGGCAAAAGCATTATGATTGATGATGGTGATATAGAGTTGATAGTAAAGGAAAAACATCATGACTTTCTGCTTTGTGAAGTTCAAAACCCCGGCCAGATAAAACCCCGGAAAAGTGTTAACCTCCCGGGGAGCAAAACTGATTTACCATCTCTTTCCGACAAAGACCGTGAGTACATAGATTTTTCCATTGAACACGATATCGATTTCATTGCTCATTCCTTCGTAAGAAATAAGGAAGATGTGCTGGCTATACAGGAGATCCTGGACAAACACAAAAGCCGTATCAAGATCATAGCCAAGATAGAAAACCAGGAAGGACTTGATAATATTGATGAAATCCTTGAACATGTTTACGGTATTATGGTTGCCCGTGGCGACCTGGCCATTGAAGTACCCGCCGAAAAGATCCCTGTAATACAGGCTGAACTGGTTGCCAAATGTATACAGCAAAAAAAGGCAGTTATTGTGGCAACCCAGATGTTGCATAGTATGATTGAAAATCCAAGACCCACCAGAGCTGAAATAACCGATATTGCCAATGCGGTATTCAGTGGTACCGATGCAATTATGCTTAGTGGGGAAACGGCATACGGAAAATATCCGCTGGAGTCGGTTAAAACCATGACACGGGCAGCTCGTGAAGCCGAGAAAAACAGGAGGATATTGATTGAACGCAATGTTTTACCCCATGATAATGAAAGATCAGTATTTCTGTCAAAAATGGCAGTTCGTTCCATCGAAATAATTAATACACGTGCAATCATTACGGATACAGATACCGGTAAAACAGCAAGATACTTATCGGCATACAGGGGCAAAGCTCCTATTTATGCCCAATGCTATGATAAGAGGGTAATGCGTGAGCTTGCACTGAACTTTGCGATTTACTCCGATTATATGAATGTCAAAATATCCAAAAAGGATTTTATCAGATACACCCTCGAACGGCTTTCGAAGGCCGGAGAAATCAACCCCGACGATCTTATTGCAGTGCTTGCAGGGAACTTTGGCAAAAAAGCAGGACCATCCTTTGTGGAGATCAGCACAGTAGAAAACATGATCAACAGCGATAAATAACAAAATGTAAAGCTCTTCGGTTATGACTATAAAAACAGAAGACATCAATCTGGATCTCATTCGCAACGCCATTAAAGAGAATCAAAAAGATTTTCTGCTGGAAATTGTAAATGAACTTTATCCCGCAGATATTGCCGAATACATAGATGATCTTTCGCTGGATGAGGCCAAGTATCTGTATACACTTCTCGATAAAGAAGAAGCAGCAGATGTACTTATGGAACTTGAGGAAGATGTAAGAGAACGTTTTCTTGAATCTTTTTCTACCCAGGAGATTGCCCGCGAGTTTATCGATAATCTTGATTCGGACGATGCTGCCGACCTTATTGCCGAATTATCAGACGACCGGAGAGAAGAAGTACTCCTGCACATTGAAGACCGCCAGCAGGCCCAGAATATTGCTGATCTGCTTGTATATCCTTCCAACTCGGCAGGGGGGCTTATGGCCAAGGAATTTATCAAGGTTAATGTAAACTGGCATGTGGTCACCTGTGTGCGCGAAATGCGCAAACAGGCCGAAGAAGTGGAGGAAGTATACCATGTATATGTAGTAAACGATGATGATGTTCTGGTGGGGTTGCTTTCCCTGAAAAGTTTGCTCATTGCTTCCCCCAGAGCAAAAATTTCTGACTTGTATATCAAGGACGTAGTAAGTGTTAAGGCTATGCAGAAGGGTGAAGAGGTAGCAAACATCATGAATAAATACGACCTTGTGGTGTTGCCGGTAGTTGATGAGCTGGGAAGGCTGATCGGAAGAATTACCATCGATGATGTCGTGGATTTTATAAAGGAAGAAGCCGAAAAGGATTACCAGATGATGTCGGGTATGACCCAGAACATTGAATCGGGTGATAAAATCTGGGAAATAACCCAGGGACGGCTTTTCTGGCTTGTGGTAGCGCTATTTGGCGGAATCATAGGGTCAAGGGTAATTAGTAATTATGAAGATCAGATAAGCTTATACCCTGAAATGGCCTTCTTTATGCCATTGATTGCCGCCATGGGGGGTAATGTGGGGGTGCAGTCATCGGCACTCATTGTTAAGGGCCTTGCCAACCACACCATTTCTGCGGGTGGCATTTTGCCCAAGCTTTGGAAAGAGGTTTCCGTGGGTATTATCAACGGGTTGGTATGTTCAGGAATTTTACTCTTGTACAGCTTTTTCTTTGCACCTTCGCTGGCTTTGAGTATGACTGTGAGTGTAGCACTCATGACCGTTATTTTATTTGCTTCCATATTCGGCACTTTTGTGCCCCTGGCTCTTGACCGGCTCAAGATTGACCCTGCACTGGCCACCGGACCGTTTATTACCACATCCAACGACATCATAGGACTTTTCCTTTATTTTATGATCGGAAGAATGATGTACGGTATCTTTATGTGATTATCAGGAAAATGATTTAATAATTCCTGAAAAACCTGATTTTTAGAATAATTTGTTGCGAAAACCGTTATTAAAAGCGAGCATTCTTTTACATTTGTCAATTCCATTTCTTAAAAAACGAATCAGATTCATTTAAAGTTGTAATTTTGTGCGACATATTGATTTTTAACGGGTTTAAAATTCCTGTTAATTCTTTAACGCATTTGTTTTTATGATATTAAAACCTTTGAAATTAATTACCGGAGCTGCGAATGTAAAAAGTTTTCATTTTTTTCTTTTTATAATCATTCTGGTTCTGGCTGCATCCTCCTGTACCCCCCATCAAAAGCTGGTTTTTCTGCAACATCAGGCTGAAGTATCTGATACACTCATGTTTTCGAAGCCTGATTATTTTATCAAACCAGGCGATATCCTGCATATTCGTGTCTTAACCCTCGATGAAGAATCAGATAGGATGTTTAACAGTGAGGATACCCGCCGTATGGGTGCCGGATCGGGTTCAAGCAACAATATCAGTGTGTTTTTGCATGGTTATACTGTGGAAGAAAATGGTACTGTGAAGATGCCCGTGCTAGGTGATGTTAAGGTGGCCGGCCAAACCATATCCCAGGCCACTAAAGAGATTGAAAATCAGATCGAAGAGTATCTAATTGGCGCTACGGTGGTTATCAAACTGGTAAATTTTTCCATTACCGTGCTCGGCGAAGTAAGAAGACCCGGAAATTATTATATCTACGACAATCAATTCAGCATTATGGATGCCATTGGCCTGGCCGGTGATATGACAGATTATGGTAACAGGCAGGTAAATATCGTGCGGCAAACCGATCAGGGAGCGACTTTTGCTACTCTCGATGTTACTGATTCCAAGGCTGTTGCATCAGAGTTTTATTATCTGCAGCCCAACGATATGGTTTACGTTGAGCCTCATAAAGTAAAACGTCTGGGGTTTGCTCAGTTTCCCTTTGCAGTGGTTTTCTCAGCCATTTCCACCACTCTTTTGCTGATTAATTTCTTTGGGAATTAAACCAAACCCATTAAAGGACATTTGTAAAAAACGCTCGGGCATATTTAATCAAAAAATTATCAATCATCAAAAAGCAGCAAAGGCAAAAAAATGAATAAAGATCCCTTTCGCGAAGAAACGCTTGACATCCGCAAACTGGTATTCAAATACATCCGCTTCTGGTATTGGTTTGTAATTAGTGTAACGGTCGCACTGGCCATTGCTTATTTTATCAACAAGTTTTCTGAAACTGTTTTTCGTGCCCGAGCCACGGTTCTCGTTCGCGATGATCGCAAAGGAGGTTTCAGGCCCGGGCAAATCATGGGTGAACTGGATCTTTTCTATCAGCGCAACAACATTTTTAACGAAATGGCTGTTTTAAGATCCTTTTCTCTGGTTGATACTGCCATCAGGAAAATGGATGTAAACGTGTCTTACTATAATATCGGAAGGGTTGTAGGAGAGATCAGAACGGTTGAGATCTATCAGAATACCCCGTTTCGTGTTGAATGGGACAATAATCAGTCGCCACTTTACAACCGGCCGTTCAATGTAAGCATCCTCTCGGAAGACACCTATGAACTTACCTTGTCGGATGGCAAAAGATTTTCTTTTAGAAATGGAGGAAGCAATCATATATTGAGATTTGGAGAGAATCATCAGACAGAAAATTACGGCTTCAGAGTTGTGAAAAGTGAAAATTTCCGGCCCCAGAGCCATATAGGGAGAGAGTTTATTTTTGTTGTGCATGATATGGCATCACTTCCGGGTCATTATCTTTCCTCTCTGACTGTTGAACCTCTGAATAATGAAGTATCTATTGTGCAGCTTTCCTTTGAAGCAACCAACTCGCAAAGGGCCCTGGATTTTCTCAATACGCTTACGGAGGTTTATATCAGGCAAAGCCTTTGGGAGAAAAACACCATTGCCGAAAATACCATACGCTTCATTGACCGCCAGATAGGGATAATCTCCGATTCGCTGTTTCTTGCCGAATCGTCGCTCGAAGAATTTCGACAGCGCAAAGGTTTAATGGATGTTGGAATGATCTCTTCCCAGCTTTTTAACGAATTGCAGCGATTGGATAACCAGGTTGCCATCGAAAACGTGAAAAGGCAGTATTACGATTATCTGCTTGATTATGTTGAAAACGATAAGGATTTCAGGGATGTGTTCAGCCCCTCGGCATTGGGAATTGACGACCAGATGCTTAACAGCCTTATCAGTGAGCTCAGCGGGTTCTATGCCGAACGTTCGCGCCTCAAGGTGAGCTCAACGGTTGAAAATCCTAATATCCAGATGATCAACCGCAAGATCGAGCAAAGTCGTGAGGCTTTAAGTGAAAACCTGAAAAGCATTCAAAGTGCATCGCAAATTCTCATGGCCGACCTTAACCAGCGGATAGAACGGGTAGAAAGCCGCATCAATCAATTACCGGGTACCGAAAGAGAACTTATCGGTATTCAGCGCCGGTTCAACCTGAGTGATGCAACCTACAATTACCTCCTCGAAAAACGCGCTGAAGCCGGTATCGCCATGGCAAGCAATGTGCCCGACCATAAGATCATCGACAGGGCAAGATTTTCCGGTATTGTATCACCCAAAAAGAGATTGAATTATACCATTGCTCTGGTACTTGGGTTTGTTGTTCCCCTTGGATTTTTGCTCATAAGAGATTTCTTTGACACACGTATAAACGATAAAAAGGACGTTACCGATGCGGTTGATTTCCCCATTTTGGGTGTAATACCACACAATAAAATCGCTGCCAGGAAGACTGATATTAACCTTGTGGTTTTTGAAGACAATAAATCGCCCGTTACGGAAGCCTTCAGGGCCATGCGAGCTAATCTGCAGTTTTTTGCCAGCGGAGAAAAGAATAAAGTGGTTGCAGTTACATCCACCAAATCGCAGGAAGGAAAAACCTTTACCGCTATTAACCTGGCTTCTGTTATTGCACTTTCCGGAAAAAAGACACTCATAATAGGTGCCGATATGAGAAAGCCGAGAATTTACAATGATTTTGGTATTCAAAAAACACCCGGCCTGTCAAACTTCCTTATAGGAAGCAACACACTTGATGATGTAATTCAGAAAGTCAGCCACACAGAAAATCTGCACGTGATCACATCTGGGCCTACTCCGCCCAACCCTGCTGAGCTTATTGAATCGGACAAAATGATTAATCTGATTAATGAGGTAAAAAAACGCTACGATTTTGTTGTAATTGACACACCGCCTGTGGGCATTGTTCCCGATGGTATTCATCTTATAAAAAGTGCTGATATTACCATTTACATTATCCGGCAAGGATTTACCGACAAGTCAAGCCTTGACTTTATAAGTGAATTTGCGGAAAAGATTGATATCAAAAATATCTGTATTGAAATCAATGATATCAAAATGACCCACACTGGTTATGGCTACGGCTATGGCTACGGTTATGGCTACGGGTATGGTTACGGCTATTATGAAGACAAGCCCGATGGTAATGTTTTCAAAAAGTGGTACGAACTGGCCAACAATTCTTTCAGAAAAAAAGGATAATTTCTCCCTGAGATTCTTCCCACCCCAAAAAAGTGTTCGGTATCGTACGGTGTATGACCTATACCGTACACTAAAACACTGACGTCTCCTGCTTTTTCATTCAGCATCATTTGTAAGTAGCTATAAAAGATACAATTATGGCGTTTGGCACACCTTGTGCTAATTTCTTTGCAGAACAATACAAAGAAACAAATAAAATCTCAAAGTCATGAAAACTTTTAATCAAATAACCCTGACCGCAGCAATGATCATCATGAGTGCCACATTAAGCATGGCCGGATCGTTAGAGAAATTCCAAATGAAATTGTCAAATGGACAAACACTGGAAATCATATCCAAAGTTGAGGAAGTAGTTGAAGAAACCATTCCCGGATACAATGAAATAATCAGAAACCACAGAATGAGCAAGTTTGAAATCACCCATATGCCGGTTTATACTGAAGCCCCTGTTGAAGAAGAACTTCCCTTGTATGCCGATAATACAAACTACAGCCACTATGATTACCTGGGAGTACTCTTGAGCAGCATCAGCAAACCCGAAGAAGAAGTAGAAGATAACTTCGGTTTCGATACCAAAGAAGTATTTGCCCAGATCCAGAAGGAAAACAAAACAGAATTAACCAACGGTATGCTGGCAAAATTCATCAAAACTGAAAAAGAAGTTGAAGAAGATCTTCCCACAGTTTGCGCAGGTTTCCTCTCCGCAAAATAAGAATCTGAAAAGCAATCCGCAATTCCCTATATATCTGCAACCATGAACCCACGCCTGCCGGATGATTCCGGCAGGCGTTTTTTAATGTGACGGGGCGACTTTAAGGCACCCCGCCACTCAGGCAAACCCACTGCAATATTACAGCCCCATATTGACTTTATCGTGTAATGGCCCCCTAAATCACTGGACTAAGTTATAGGTAAAATTGAAATAACAGAAGAAGAAGTTATCAATTTCTTAAATGATAATCAATCACTCTCCAATGATATGCAAAAGGGCCGATTTTATTTAAGACAAATAAAATCGGAAAATAGAAGAAAAGAATTTACGGATTCAGTTTCTAAATTTTATACGATTAAAAATTACTTAAGGCCAGATTATTTTCAAACTCTCGATGATCAAATAATCTTTGGATTTGGCATGAATGAGATCAAAGAAAACAGAATGAATGTTTTTATTATTTCCAACCCCAATTGTCCATCTTGTAGCAATGTATTCGATGATTTTACATCTCTTATAGAAAAGTATAATAAAAAGGTGAATTTCAAGTTTTCTTATTTGGATAGCTATTACCCTAATGGTGCTTTGGCATTTACTGCTGCAAACAGACAAGGTAAATTTGCAGAATTGTATCGTCTTATTCATCAGAATGGTGGAGTGAACCTTGATTCTTTGAGCTGTATTATTGAGTTAGCAAAGGAGGTTGGAATCAATATGGTGAATTTTGAAAGAGATGTTATTGATATGGTTGATTTTGATGAGCTGTTGAAAACCAGAGATTATCTTTTTAATAATGAAATATTTGAAACACCTGTCTTTATAATTAATAATTTGATTTTAAAAGAACCCCCATGCGATTAATTATCTTGAACAAGTTATCCTTGAAGAGATTGAAAAATACTAAAAACATTGTATCTTCTGTATTGGCCTTTATGTTTTGTTTCTTGATTTCATCCTGCGGGAAAGAACAGGAAATAAAAATTGATATTCCTGATAAACAGACAAGTTTGGTGGTGAATTCAACAATAGTACCTTATAATTTACCCATACCAAAATACCTTGGGGTTGAGTTGAGCAGCAGTATTTCAATTTTTGATACCGTAAATCAATCTCCTATAAAGAATGCCTCTGTATTGTTGTTCAAGAACAACAATTTTGTTGATACCTTGCAATATGATTCTATTAACAAAATGTATCCATTGGGTTACAGCAATCCCTTTGAAGGGCCGTTGCCAGGCGACACCTATGAAATAAACATAGTTGCCGAGGGCTTTCGACCAATTAGTGCAAAAACATCTATACCTGAAAAGGTCGAAATTGTTGATTTTAAAATAGTCCCTGTGGGGTTTATCGATGATTTGGGTGCAGCATGGTCCGAGATTATTTTGACATTTAAAGATCCGTCAGGAGAACCAAACTTTTATGAAATTGTAGTAGGAGAAATTGACTTCGACCCCAAAGGATACTTTTCACTTTTTTCTTATGAGAAATTTATAACTCAAGAGGGTTATTATCCTTCCCCCCTTCGGATTGATCTAAAAAAACCTTATTATCTTCTTTTTAATGACAGCAGTTTTAATGGTGAAGAAAAAACAATATCAATTTACTACTATCCACCACAATTCATGCAGTATGAAAGATATGTGTCACAGCACCTTGGGAATATTCAACTAAAAAATGTCACCAAGGAATATTATCTTTTTAAAACGTCATATTTACAGGGTCTTTATAATCAAAAGGAAAATATTTTATATGGTATGGGAGAACCTATGAATGTGTTTACTAATATTGAAAACGGGTATGGGGTTTTTGCCGGATACAATGATCATATAGTACAATTTGCTGTAGAGGAAACTCTGATTAGCACCAAAAACCCCATAGATTAACTGGTTTTTTGCAGAAGGCGCATGGGGGTGCCATTAACCAAATAAGGTTATCCGAAAAAATATTAGCAAATAAGTATGAGGCTATTATGGATTGCATTAATTTGGCTTTTTTCATCAGGCAGTACGTTCTGTCAGTATGGGTTTTTTCTGAGCGGTTATGTTTATGATGCCCACACAGGTGAAGTATTGCCCGGTGCCAGTGTTTTCGACAAATACTCCCAAAAAGGAACTTCCACCAATTCCTATGGTTTTTATAGTTTATACATTTCTGATCCGGGTAATGCCATTTTATCTTTTTCTTTTGTGGGGTATCAGGATACTATTATTAACATTGGCAACACACCTGGCAAGAACCTTCATGTGAGGTTACAGCCAGGATTGGCTATCGGGGAAGTGTTGGTGGAGGCAAGTCGGCAAACCATTGTTGATCGAGCAGAAACTGGAGCAATAAGGTTGCCTGTTAGGGAGGTGAAAAAGCTACCCAATCTGTTTGGTGAGGTTGATATAATTCAGGCTTTTCAGCGGACTCCCGGGGTGCAATCAGGAGGTGAAGGGAAAAGTGATCTCTATGTACGGGGAGGCAGTCCTGATCAAAACCTGATTTTGTTAGATGATGTGCCCTTGTATTACGTATCGCACTTTGGAGGATTTTTATCTGTGTTTAATATAGATGCCATCAGTGATGCACAGCTAATCAAAGGCAGTGCCCCGGCCCGGTATGGGGGTAGATTGTCATCTGTACTGGATATCCGTATGAAAGACGGGAATATGCAGCACTTCTCAGGGCAGGGTATGGTAGGAGTAATATCATCCAAGCTTTTACTGGAAGGCCCCCTGAAGAAAAATTCCAGCTCTTACATGGTTTCAGCCAGAAGGAATACTTTGCCCATGTTTAAAATTATAAGCGGGGATGATCTAAACTATAATTTTTACGATCTTAATGCCAAGATTAATTTGATAGCATCTGAAAAAGATAGAATCTTTCTTAGTTTTTATAGCGGCACAGATGCAGTTGGTTATAAACAAAAGTCCACAACAACTTATATGAATCAACAGTCAAGTTGGGGCAATACTATGGGAGCATTAAGATGGAACCGTACATACAGCAACCGGCTGTTTGGAAATTCAACTCTGGCTATAACCAGGTATCATTATGTGGATTTTTTTGAAAACAGGAACCAATTGGATACAAACCGGCGTAATTTGAAGAGCCGAATTCTGACAGGAGTTAACGATTTATTTTTAAAGTCCGATTTGACTTATTCTTTATTGCCTTACTATGACCTGAGATTTGGTTTTAAAACAATCCGGCACACTTTTTTCCCAAATCAACAAGAATTTCAATTGACTGAAACAGGTAATCCGACTGTTAATGAATTTTATAAATCTGACATACCTGCATGGGATCATTCAATATATCTGGAGAATAATTTAGATTATGGAAGATTGCAAATTAATGCTGGAATGCGTTACACTTATTTTTCAGTATTAGGCACAAAATATAATTCTTTAGATCCCAGGGTTATATTTAACTTTCAGTTTGACAAAGATCTTTCCCTTAAATATTCTTTTTCACAAAACAAACAGTACATCCATTTACTCACGCACTCGGGTGCAGGTAAGCCGGCGAATTACTGGATGCCTTCAACAGATATAGTTGACCCTTCAAATGCCTTGCAACAAAGTCTGGGATTGGCCAAAACCTTTATGAATGGAGCACTGGAATTAAGCCTGGATACCTATTTGAAATCCATGAACAATCTTATTGCTTTTAAACCAGGAACTTCCCTTGCCGGTCATATGGCTTCCTGGGAGAGTTTGGTTGAAAAAAATGGAAAAGGTAATAATTATGGCGCTGAATTGTTTTTACAAAAAACTACCGGGCGATCAACCGGCTGGGTGGGTCTAACATGGGCAAGGGCATTTCGTGAATTTGATGAACTGAACAATGGAAAACCTTTTCCTTTTGTTTATGACAGGCCCTTGGATGTCAATATTGTCTGGAATTTCGAATGGACCGAGAAGGTTATAATTTCCTTTGCCTGGAATTATGGCTCCGGGCACCCTGTTACTCTGTATTCGGAAAGATATACGATTGATGACCAGGAAGTTTTTGTATTTGACAACGTTAATTCTTTCAGGATGCGGGATTATCACAGGCTGGATTTTGCAGTGAACTTTCCGGCTAAAACAAGCTGGGGTGAAAGAAACTTCACTATTAGTATTTATAATCTTTACAACAGACGCAACCCTTATTACTATTATTATGAACGGAAATCATCAATTACCTGGGTTGATAGTCCGGATGGAACAGGAGGTCGCTGGAAAGCAGTGGAAGGAGATTTAGAACTTTACCAAAGGAGTTTATTTGGTTTCTTTCCTTCGTTTGGATATAGCTTTAAGTTTTAAGAGCTTTAATTTACTTTTTAATATTGTTAAACACTTTATCTATGAAACAGACTCGATTTAAAAGTGCCAGATTGCTTCTTAATATTATGATTGCTTTCATGCTGGTTTCCTCGCCTATGATCACAGCGGCTCAACTGACTACAAGTTTTTCTGCAAATGCAGGCTCCACTTTTCAAGGCTTTGGTTATTCTTCATCAGGGGCTGGATTAAAACTATCCCTGGGTTATGAAATTCAAAAATGGATTGAAATAGATTTTCAGGCACAGCGCTATTGGCTGAATGCAATGTCATACAACCAATCAAATTCCATGGCCCTGAATGCTAAAATTATCCCTTTTTCTACTACAATAAAACCTTATATAGCATTTGCCGGGGGGATTGGGAATCTGAATGGCGGAAAAATAGATTTTGGTGATTATGAAAAAGAATTCATTTATGATGTTTGGGTGTTAAAGCCACAGATCGGTTTGCTTATGGATAGTGGATTACACGAGAACCTACTCGTAGATTTAAATGTTTTTTACGAATCCAATAAATTCCAGAAATATAATGGAAAACGTTTTTTTAATTTATATGGTGTAAGTTTGGGCTTAAGATATTTGATAATATTCCGATAGTGTTTGTCATGTGCAAGAGGCAACAATGCGGTCTGGGTTAATCTATACAGTAAAACCAGGTTTTATTGTTAAAACTGTTTTACGTTTAACTTCATCCAGTTT
Source organism: Bacteroidales bacterium (assembly GCA_019429055.1). Lineage (GTDB taxonomy): Bacteria > Bacteroidota > Bacteroidia > Bacteroidales > UBA7960 > SKVR01. The sequence goes on along the minus strand of JAHYJP010000051.1, from coordinate 6,038 downwards.
CCGTTAATTTAGTCTGGAAATTTTATATTTCTTCTTCGACATGCCATGTTTCTCAAGTTATCTCGCCAATTCCGAAAGAAAATTTAGCCGCAATGGTTTAGCCCTAAATATTTGTGCTCTGAATTAATCCAGTTCAATAAGCTTATGATTAAGCACCTTGTGGGTTTCAATATCACTGAGTTTTACGTTGTAACGGTATTTCTCTGGCTCAACTTCAACTTCTTCAAAAACAAAATCTAGGATGGCCACCAGGTAAACTTTCGTAAGTTCAAAGTTCCATTCGGTACCTTTTACTGCCTGCTCCCTGATGGGGAAAGTAGAGTAATACAGGGTGCGGTCTTTGAAAAACTTCTGCTTGGTTTTTTGCAGTTCCACGATAATTTCTCGCCTTTATCGTTGGTGCAATACAGGTCAAAAACGGCTTTGCGGTCCAGTTCCGTATGGCCCAATACTTCATTTTTCAGGTAGGTAAGTTCTACGATTCGCCTTGTTCTTCACGCAGCAATGTAATGAGAAAGTCGAGCAACAAATCCTTGCCGGGCTCCTCTACAAAGAGCCTTTTGAACCCGTAATCGGTAAAAGGATTGATGTATTTTTCCGCAAACTCATTCATAACCATCGTGTTTACAGCAAAGATGTATTCACCCTACTAACCCCATATTATCTTTATTGGCCATCCCGCTTACCTTTGGAGCAAAAAAGAGAAATGAACAAAGAGCTTACCATGCCCGACAATCCACCTGTAAACCTGGTGGCGGTAAACAGCGGAAAGATGGAGCGTATTTTCAGGCAAGAGGGTGAACATATTGAAAAAGGTGAGCTTATAGCGGTTATTGAATCGCCACATCATATTGATAACATACTTTGGTTGCGGCAAACTCTTTTGGCAGAGCCAGTTTATCTTCATGGTGAACTATCCTTTTCCATCAGCAACCTACCCCAAAACATTAATCTTGGGCAATTGCAAAACGCTTACAATGACTGGCTAAAAGCCCTGCATGATAAAGAGCAATTTGAAGCCCTGAATTACCACACCCAAAGGATTATCCACCTGCAAACGCAATTGGCAGAGCGCCATCAACTAGAAACACAAATCCAGAGCCAACTGGTAACATTCCGCCAGATATATCAACTCTCAAGGCAGAATTACCAGAGAGATTCTGCTCTTGTAGCACAGCAATTTATCTCTCCTTTGGATTATGAACGCACCCACTCGGAGTATCTATCCCGTCGCATTAACCTTGAAGATTATAAGAGCCAGCTCATCAACCTTGAAGTCCAGAAAAACGACATCCGTGCAACGCTGCTTGAAACACAAATGGATTATACCCAAAGACACTCGGAATTCCGCATGCGGGTGCAAAGCAGTTTAGAGAACCTGAAGAGCCAGTTGTTGCAATGGGAAAAAAGTTATGCTTTCGTAGCCCCGGAAAGTGGCAAGTTGGTTTTTGCCAGTGTTTGGGCACAAAATCAGCAGGTTACTACCGGAGATCAGGTTTTTTCTGTCATCCCGGCTGATTACGGGCAGTTCATCGCACGTGGTGGCATCCCACTGCATGGTTCAGGAAAAGTAAAAACCGGCAACCGGGTAAACATCCGACTGTCAAACTATCCGTACCAGGAATTTGGAGTAATACAGGGCGAAGTAATACACGTTGCCGCCTTTCCGGCCGGGGAGCATTACCCGGTGCAGGTAAGCTTAAATAATCAATTGTTAACCAGTTATGCTATTAATCTGGGCCACCATGCCATGCTCGATGGTATTGCCCAGATTATAACCGAAGACATCAGCCTTTTTAACCGCATGATGAACCCGTTGAGGAGTTTGCGGAGGAACAGATAGTACAGCCTTGGTTTTAAATTAAAGTCAGAAGCATTGCACAAGGATGTATAATGAGCTAAATTCCATTGAAATACAAATTTAATGATGTTTAAAGTGAATTGCCGTTTAGCGGGGCATGTCGTAAAAAACATAGTGAAATCTGATTTAAATCAGAGAAAAACATAATATAAATTGAATTGAATCAAGAAATATTATAATATTAATAGGATTATTTCGGGAAAAACCATATTTTTACAAGTAAAATATTTTCCCATGATAAAACGACAACTTCAAGATACTATCCAAAAGTATTTCTTTAATGATCATAGACGAAAGGCTATACTTATTTTTGGTGCCCGACAGGTAGGTAAAACAACCCTTTTGGAGAGTATCGTTCAAAAAACCGGCCTATCGCATTTGCATCTGAATGGTGATGAACCTGATGTGCGTGAGCAAATGGAAAAAATTACCTCAACACAATTAAAAATCCTTTTCGGCAACCATAAACTGATAATTATTGATGAAGCCCAGAATATTGCCAATATTGGCCTCACCTTAAAATTGATTACTGACAAGATTAAAGATGTTCAGATAATAGCTACCGGCTCTTCTGCATTTGAACTGGCCAATAAGTTCAGTGAACCTCTTACGGGTCGAAAATATGAGTTTCACTTATTCCCTTTATCATTTAAAGAAATGGTCGATCATCATGGTCTTCTTGAAGAAAAACGGATGCTGAAACACCGACTGGTTTATGGTTATTACCCTGAGGTTGTAAGCAACTCCGGAATGGAAGGAAAATTACTGAAGCTTCTTGCCGGAAGCTATCTTTACAAAGATCTGCTGATGCTGGAGCAGATCAAAAAGCCGGTGCTGCTGGAAAAAATACTGGCAGCCCTTGCCTTACAGCTGGGTTCGGAAGTTTCGTATTCAGAAATTGCCAATATGGTAAGGGCAGATACCAATACGGTAGAGAAATACATTGATCTGCTTGAGAAAACTTATATCATCTTTCGTTTACCAGCTTTGAATAAAAATGTACGGAATGAGATCAGAAAAGGAAAGAAAATTTATTTTTGGGACAATGGCATCCGTAATGCCATAGTGGGAAATTTTCAGCCGGTACAATCCCGGACAGATGCCGGCGCTTTGTGGGAAAATTTTATCATAAGCGAAAGGCTAAAAAACAATCGATACAATGAGTCTGACGCGAAATCATATTTTTGGCGTACAACCCAGCAGCAGGAAATAGATTATATTGAAGAGGTAAATGGTGCGTATCATCTTTTCGAATTCAAATGGAAAGAGAAAAAAGACGCCCGATTTTCCAAAACCTTTCTCCGCTCTTACACAATTGCTTCGCAGAAGCTCGTGCATCCGGGCAATATGGAGGAATTTATTTTGTGATAACGTGCAGGTCCCGGCTCACTGGTTGTCTCCGGTCAGGGTATGACTAAATTTCATGCCATCACTAAATAAATTACAAATCCTTTTGCGTAATAAACTTCAGATAATTTTCAGTATTGATCAGTGTGAATTTAGCGTTGGGATAATTTCTTGACCATGCGCCGGGTATTTTGGTTTGGGCGCTTTTATATTTAATCTCGTAGGCAAAAAGGCTCCCATCGCGTTCTTCAATCCAATCGATTTCCTGCTGGTCGTAGGTGCGCCAGAAATAATTGTTCGATGGCCAACCCTGGTATTGTTGCAATTTTATCCTTTCAGAAATAATGTAATTTTCCCATAACTGACCCACATCATTTCGCAACGAAAGGTCGTTAAAATTGGCTATTAGCATGTTTCTAATGCCATTGTCCCAGAAGTAGTATCGCGGCGACTTTGATATCTCCTTGCGCAGATTGCGGCTATAACCTTCAACCCTGTATATCACAAACACTTTGGTCAGCAAATCGAGGTATCTTTCAACAGTCAGTTTGTTAAGACCAACATTTTGTGCCAGTTCGTTTATGGATACTTCATGCCCGACCTGAAAGGCCAGAAGCCGAATGATATTTACCAGCTTTGATGAATTCTTTATCCTGTCAAGCACAAGGATATCCTTCAAAAGGTATGAATTTATCAGATCGGTAAGGTACTCAATCTTTTCGTTGTTGTCATGTATGGTAAGTACCTCAGGGTAACTTCCGTAAATGAGCCGGCTTGATAAAAGGCTTTGTGTAGTAATCGGATTTTCGTATGCCATAAGCTCAATTTGCGCTATGGGGTGCAGTTGGTAACTGTACTTTCGACCTGTAAGAGGTTCGCCGATGGTGTTGAGCATATCAAAGGCCGATGAGCCTGTAATCAGTATGTGCAGGCCTTCAATTTCATCGATCATCAGTTTTAATATCTGACCTATATTTTCAATCTTTTGCGCTTCGTCAATGATCAGAAATTTGTTTTCACCTATCAGATTTCGGTATTCATCGAGGCCCTTTTTCTGAAGTTTCAGCGCAGTAATATAGTCTTCACCGTTCAGGTAGAGATGAGGCCTGTTCAGGTTTTTCATTATTTCTCTGATGAGAAAGGTTTTTCCTGTACGTCTTGCGCCGGTCAATACAATCACTTTCCCTGCCCGTAAACGGCTTAAAATCTTATCCTGTAATGCCCTTTTGATAACTTGCATGCTTATGCGCTTTTTATGACTTAATGTAAAATTTGACATTATGATGACAAAATTAATAATAATTTTGTCACTACACTGACAAAATTAATGAATAAATTGTCTTTGGGCCTGTTAGCAAGAAACTGTTTTTAGTGATGGCATGACTACAGCTCATGCCCTGACTAACCCGGATGCAAACAAACTGACCCCAAAAGACTATATCGCAAAAAAGCACTATTTAGAATCAATATAAATTTCAAAAAACCATCATATAAATTTGGATAACATCATTTTTTTTTTTTTCTTTTACAGGGCAAAAGTTCTTAACCGGGCCCAAAAGAAATTTTGCGGGCGGTAAACCGAAAAGCCCTGGCGTAGTGCCGAAGAGTAGGTGAAAACTAAACCTTACTATCATGTTACAAGAATTAAACACATTCGAAATGAATGAAATTAAAGGGGGTGGTCCTGTCACCCAGGAAGAGTATTGTGCAACTCTTATGATGATCATAGAGAACAACTTTATGGATTGGGATTATGATTTTCAGATGTATGCACTTGGAATTGCCAACGAGCATTGTCCTAATTAAAAATGTCAAAAATAGGCATAGAGTGACCCTTCACTCTATGCCTTTACAAAATCCATTAAAATATTAAATGAAAATAATTACCCATGAAACTACACCCTTTTTACCTTATTCACATTATTGTCATTGCAGTTTTCTTTCTGGGTAAACCGCTTTTTGCCCAAGAGGTATTAGATAAAGCACACTATAAGTTCCAATACGAATTTTCCTACCATTTTGATACTTTAAATAAAAATGATGTCAGAAATGATTTGATCATTCTTCAGGTAGGACAAAATGTTTCAAAAAGTTATAGTTACTATACCTTTCGGTCTGACTCCCTGAGAGCTACACCGGATGGTGATAAGGTTTTTAGGGAAAGTTTTTTAAAGGTAACAAGAGAACAAGTGAGCAGAGGTGAGCGACCTATTCCGCCCTTCGGCAGGCGCATGAAAACAATGGTTTACAAAAACTACCCGCAGGGAAAAATGACAGTAACCGACGCCATTGGCACAAATTATTATAAATATTCTGATGAGCTACACTCTCAATCCTGGCAAATATACGACAGCACAAAAACCATTCTGAATTACACTTGCCAGATGGCCGTGAGCGATTTTCGGGGCCGCCGCTGGATTGCCTGGTTCGCACACGATATCCCTATCAGTGATGGGCCGTGGAAGTTCAGTGGGTTGCCGGGGCTTATCATGGAGGTTTATGATTCGGAAAAACACTTCCGTTTTACCCTGGTGGGACTGGAACAGGTGGAGGACGAACCCATTGTTTTTTCTCCCGTAGTTTTGTCTTATCAGTCTTACGGGAAGCATAAAGAAACCACACGAATAGATTTTCTGAGAGGTTTAGCCAGGTTTCAAGGAAATATGATTAGTATTATGAATATTGAATTAGGTAAGGAAACTTTTGATGAATCCAGGTCAAATGTCAGGCATAACGACTTAATGGAGCGGGATTACAGGCGATAAATAAGTAACATTTTTTTAGTTGTATCGCGAGAATATGCACTGTTAATGAATATGTTAAAAACTAC
>JAHYJP010000306.1 GCA_019429055.1 Bacteroidales bacterium | reverse complement strand
TGCCATATCTGGAAAAGGTTGAGATAAACCAGGAACAATCCCATTGCAAAGAAACCGAAACGCCATCTCGTCAGGATAATTTTACTGATAAATGCGGCAAAAGGGAGAGCAAAAACAGGGTAGCTTTGCACCAGCGCCCTGGCGGAGTAACTGCCGCCGTACCTCCAGTCGTGCCAGGAAATAATGATATACAGGTTGAGCAGGCAAAAAACCACAACGGCTTTTTTAAACGGAAACCGGTTCACGAAAAACAACCCAACCAAAAAGAAAAGGGTTACCGGCGTGTATATAATCCATCCCTTCTCCCAGCCGGTCAGCACCCTCAGATGGGGAGTAAGGAAATCCCATTTACTGCCCACATTGTAGATAAACGAACCGGTAGAATATTGCCAATAAACAAGTTGTGGCAGAATAGCGGCAAAGCCTGCTATAACAGCGGCAACAAGATGGCTTTTATGTCTCTTAACCAGGCTCCATTTCTCTTTTGCTTTTTCTTTGGAATGGAGATTCCATAAAAGGGGTATAAAAAGCATCACCGCTTCTGTTGGTCTGCAGATGGTTGCCAGTCCGATGATATAACCGGTAAGCACAGCGTGGATAAGCGCTGGCTTCTCATGCCACCTGACAGAGGTATACAGCAGCAGCGCATACAATGGGAGCAAAAAGGAGTGGCTCTGTGCGCTGTCGGCTGCCACATACTGGATCATATTGGTTGCAAGGCACAGCAAAACAAGGGTTATGGCGACAACAGTATCGGAAAAGAACCGGAGCAGTACCTTTCGCAACACAAACAGCATTACCGCAAAATAGAAAAGCGCCCCGATGGCAACAGCCCATTGGTACGGAGAGGAAAAGCCATCGGTTTTATATCCAAGGTAGCCCGCCGCAAGATGCCCTGCGAAAAAGAAAGGCATCTGAAGTATGGCCACTCCTCCAAGATATTTAAACACATAAGAGCCGTTCTCCTGCCTGCCTGCCTGATAAAACACTCCTCCGGAAACGGCGTATTCCTCGTCAACTGACGGGAACCAGTTCAACTCCCTGGTGTCGTTGTAAATAAAGATAGCCGGCAGATACATATAATATCCGAGAGCATCCCATGTAGTGACCTTTAACGGCGGCCATCTGCCCCATTCGGAATAATATACCCTGCAGGTCAGAAAAACAAATACAATCAGACAGCAGGCAACGAAAGAATACCTCTTGCTCATAACTGCCAAAAATAAGGCAAAAATTGAGATAAAGAACAGTTATTGAAAAATGGGCTGTTGCAGTATGGGAATGATTGTATTGGTCTATTACAAAAAAACAAACTGTTTATTAAATAAGATTTGGTTCTATAACGATTTGTATGGGTAGAGGGATAAAATAGTTACTTTGCATGCAAAAAAAACAGATGAATTCAAAAGAGATATTTAGTTTAGCCCTCAACCTTCAGCCACCTTGGTTTATCAAGGATATTACTCTTGAAAAGGGGGATTCGAATTTATTTGGCCGCTTAACCATACAAATAGATTTTGAAAAGGGGGCAAGATTTACCATGTCAGATGGGCAAGAATATTCTGCATATGATACAGAAATAAAAACCTGGCAGCATCTTAATTTCTTCGAGCACGAATGCTTTATTTCTGCCCGTGTGCCCCGGGTACAAGATAATGAAAACAGAGTACTGACGGTTCAGGTTCCCTGGTCTCGTCCTGGCAGTGGGTTTACGTTGTTGTTTGAAGCCTTTGCCATGCTTTTAATTGAGAAAGAGATGCCTGTTAACAAGGTGGCAAAAACGGTAAGGGTAACTGCGCCAAGGTTATGGCGGGTTTTTAACTACTGGATAAAAAAAGCAATTGCCAAAGACAACGTTTCTTCTGTTGAACAAATTGGTATAGATGAAACATCTTCCCGTAAAGGGCACAATTATGTTACAGTTACGGTGGATGTTCAGGAAAGAAGGGTCATACATGCTTGCGAAGGCAAAGACGCTGATGCTGTCAGGCATATGAAGCAAGAGCTTCAAGCAAAAGGGCTTCGGGCTGAGAACATTAGAAATGTTTGTATTGATATGTCGCCAGCGTTTATCAGCGGTGTTTTTGATAATTTTCCTGACACAGAAATTACCTTTGACAGGTTTCATATTAAAAAGCTTTTAAATGAGGCGTTTGATAAGGTTAGGCAGTTGGAGCGAAAGGGGAATGACCTGCTAAAAGGCCATAAATATACCTTTCTTAAAGCTTACGAAAAGCTGTCAGGGAAAAAGCAAAGGGATTTGGATATGCTTGTCCATATGTATCCTAAGCTTGGAGAAGCGTATCGCCTTAAAGTTATGTTTGATGACTTTTGGGAAATGACGGACATCCAAGATGCGCAAGGCTATCTGGCCTTTTGGTGTGACATGGTTAATGATTCAAAAATTTTTCCACTTATTGAATTCGTAAAAACCATCAAAGCTCATTGGTTTGGTATTGTAAACTACTTAAAATCAAATATTACTGCTGGCGTGATTGAAGGCATTAATAACAAAATCCAGCTTGCAAAAAGAAGAGCAAGAGGGTATAGAAGAATAGACAACTTTATTAATATGATTTACTTCTTATGTGGTAAACTGAAATTTGATTACCCACAGTATCCGTTATAGAACCAGAATTTTTTTGTCGCCAAGCTCCGAGTAAAGCTTAGAATTATAAAACTTTGAGCTGTCGTGGTTAATTCTTCCGTTAGTTCCGAAAGCACTTGTTTCTGTTCCTTTTGGTCTTTTCATTTTAGCTTCGGATTAAGTTTAAAAATTTTTCTGCTTTTGCAATGTCTGTATTTGCCTGACTTGCAATTCGTATAATTTCCCCAAGTTTCATTTTTGAAATCATTG
>JAHYJP010000050.1 GCA_019429055.1 Bacteroidales bacterium | reverse complement strand
GGTAGGGGCTTTTTTTTGTTTAATAGTTAAGCCTGCCAGCGCAGCTGGTACCTTACCGGAGTGATATCCGGGCTCGGTCGCCAGATTTTTTTAAAAGCCTCTATCTTAATTGGTAGGGGCTTTTTTTTGTTTAATAGTTAAGCCTGCCAGCGCAGCTGGTACCTTACCGGAGTGATATCCGGGCTCGGTCGCCAGATTTTATAAACCCTCATCTTTTTAAAAGGTGGGGGTTTTTTATTTGGACAGAGTTTATTGCCTGAATAAAAAAAGCCCCGCAAATAATGCAGAGCTTTTCCAAAACAAAAACAACATAAGGGGGTAAAACGGCTTATTTTGTAAGGATACTTTCTGTGGTTTGTATCCTGCGATTCAGCAAGGACTCAATCTCCGGCTCTTCAACTTCTTTTTCCGGCTTGATAAAGTACCTGATGTCAAATGGAGATTCCTTTTCAATTTTGCTTTCTGCATTGATAATATTTACAATTACCCTGGTGTCAAAATTTACCGCTTCTTCAAAAACTTCTTCCGGGTTAAATATCAGTTCAAGTTTAAACACTTTTGAAGCATTGCGTTGATCAATTGCTTCAGGAAGTTCGGCAAAAGCCTGAAGCAAGGGTATACTAAAGATAATAACCAGGATGATGGGTTTAATATTCGTTTTCATGGCACTAATTTTTTTGATTGTTGTAATTTGGGTTTAATCCTGAAAAAAAGAATCTGCAGATTTTTATGATTATGACGGGGTACTATGATTAAATGTTACAGCAATTAGATAAAACAAATTGAATCTTTTTTCTAATTTTGAAAACCCATTGAATGGATGCGCAGCTAATCATTATTTAAGGTGACAGACAAATTCAAACAATTCATTCTTAAAAAAGAACTCTTTCTTCCGCAGGAGAAAATCCTCCTTGCTGTAAGTGGTGGTATGGATTCAGTGGTAATGGCACATCTTTTCAAGGCTGCGGAATATCATTTTACCATTGCTCATTGCAATTTCAAATTAAGAGGAAGTGATTCAGATAAAGATGAAGGTTTTGTGCGTGAACTGACTGCCCGGCTGGGAGCAGAATTCTATACTCAATCGTTTGACACAAAGGCTTATGCGAAAGAAAAAGGTGTAAGTATACAAATGGCAGCCCGTGAATTAAGGTATGCATGGCTGGAAAATATCAGAAAACAATACGGGTTTGACTGGATAGCCACTGCACATCAAAGCGATGATAATACCGAAACCATATTATACAATCTTGCCAGGGGTACAGGTTTGAAGGGCTTGCAAGGTATTCCGCTGAGGAATGGAAAAACTATCCGACCCTTGCTGAACTTCAGTCGTGAAGAAATTGAGTGGTATGTGAAAATAAATTCTTTGGAATTTCGGGAAGACCTGTCGAACCGGGAAGATAAGTATATCAGGAATAAGATCAGGAATAAGATCATACCCCTGTTGAAAGAAATTAATCCATCCTTAAATAAATCCGTTCAGGAATTATCTCAGATCTCAGCCAAAACATACGGACTTCTGGATTATTTTGTTGCAAGGGATTTTAAAAATCATGTTTATGAAAAAGATGGGAAAACTTACATCCCTGTAAAACTGATCCTTCAATATCCTGAAAGGGAGATCATCATTTACGAACTACTGAAAGAATTTGGATTTCAATCAACCGAAATTGATGACATCGCTTTGAGCCTCGAAAAACAGCCGGGTAAGCTATTCTTTTCAAAAGATTATGAATGTCTGAAGGACAGGGATCATCTTATCATTTCCAGGAAGGATATTAATGAAAAGACAGAGATTCTTATTCATTCCGATCAGGATGAAATTCAGTTATCACAGGGGTTAATCAGGATGTGTACTGTCGATATTGATGAAATTCCTGATTTTAAAGCGGATTCAAATTTGGCCTATCTGGATCTTTCATTCTTGAAATTTCCGCTAAAACTGAGAAATCCCAGGGAAGGTGATTACTTTGTTCCTTTTGGGATGTCAGGAAAGAAGAAGATCAGCGACTTTTTAACTGATATGAAAATACCAAGGACAGAGAAAAAGAATATCTGGTTGCTGACATCTGATGATAAGATTGCCTGGGTTGTGGGATTCAGAACAGACAACCGTTTCAGAGTAAAAAAGACAACCCGGAAGGTATTGGAAATAAAAATATTGGATCAAACTAAAGGATTGTTTTAATTTTGCACCCTGTAAAGATTTCATATACATTAATGATTACATATTTTTAAGACTACTTATTCAAACCAAACCCTTCATTAATCGTTGGTTTTAGGAAGACACAAAAAAACAGCTATGACAAATTTTATGAAAAAGAATTTTGTGACCGGATTATTTATTTTGATAGCCGGATTTACTAATTTGCAGGCACAGATACTGGAGCCTGTGAAGTGGAGTTTCTCGCAGGAGAAAATCTCAGAAAACACTTATGATGTTAAGTTTACGGCTCAAATTGATGCCGGCTGGTCGATTTATGGTATGAATGTAGCTCCCGGCGGACCCATTCCAACCACCTTCGAATTTAATGAACCCAGCGGATTTCGTTTTGTGGGAGACATGCAGGCACCCCCTGTGGTAGTAAAGTTTGACCCAAATTTTGATATGGAATTGTCTATGCACAGCGAGCGGCAGGTTACATTTAAACGAACGGTTGAAGTTTTATCAGAAAGTCCGGTCAGGGTTACGGGTGAACTGATGTTTATGTCATGCGATGCAACATCTTGTTTGCCACCTGATTATATTGAATTTGCGTTTAATTTGCCTGGCAGGGAGCAGCGCGCGGAACAAACAGTTGCGGTAACTTCAGAATTACAGGAAATTACAGATGGTGTTTCAGATGATGATATTACAGATGAAACCGCCCAGGAAGATGAATCAGATACCCGCATTTATGTTCCTGAAACAGAAGATGAAACCGGGCGGTCATTCTGGGGCATGTTTATAACAGGAATACTTGGCGGATTGCTTGCTTTGCTTACTCCCTGCGTATTTCCCATGATCCCGCTAACTGTAAGTTTCTTTTTGCGCAATTCCGATAACCGTGCCAGAGCCGTTCGCGATGCTCTGTTTTATGGTTTTACGATTGTTTTCAGTTATGTGGTTCTGGGTCTGGCTATCAGCATGATCTTTGGCGCCGATACGTTGAATGCCCTTGCAACAAGTCCGGGTTTTAACCTGTTCTTCTTTGCGCTTCTGGTATTTTTTGCAGCATCATTCTTCGGGGCATTTGAACTCACCATGCCTGCAAGCTGGTCAACTGCTCTGGACAGCAAAGCTGACAAAACAGGCGGATTGATAGGCGTAGTTCTGATGGGTTTCACTTTTGTGCTTGTATCTTTCTCATGCACAGGTCCTATCGTTGGTACATTATTGGTTGATGCTGCTACAGGTGGAAATGTATTCGGACCGGCCATCGGAATGCTGGGTTTTAGTCTTTCACTGGCTATTCCATTCAGCTTATTTGCTGTTTTCCCAACGGCATTGAAGTCACTCCCCAAATCAGGTGGATGGATGAATGCTGTTAAGGTAGTACTTGGATTTGTGGTTCTGGGCTTTTCGCTTAAATTTCTTACAACTGCCGATTCAGTTGCCCAATGGGGTATTCTTGACCGTGAAGTGTTTATTGTTTTGTGGATTGCTATTTCCTTATTATTGGGTTTATACCTGATCGGAAAAATAAAATTTGCTCATGACAGCGATCTGAAATATATGAGTGTACCCCGGCTGGTGCTTGCTATTATTGCATTTGCTTTTGTTTTTTATCTTCTGCCCGGGCTTTGGGGAGCACCATTGAGAGCGGTAAGTTCTTTCCTTCCTTCGCCCGTTACCCAGGATTTTGATCTCAGCCGCGGAGTTGCATCTGCAACTCCTGCTGCCAGTTCAGATATATATGTGGGTGAAAGTGTAAAATCGGGGCCACATGGATTACTGGCATTTACCGACTACGAAGAAGGGTTGGCAGCTGCCCGTAAGGCAGGAAAACCTGTTTTTCTTGATTTCACTGGTCTGGGATGTGCCAATTGCCGGAAAATGGAAGCCAATGTGTGGTCTGATACGCAGGTACAGCAAAGACTGGCCAATGATTTTGTAAAGATCTCACTTTTTGTTGACGATCGTACTGCATTACCGGAAGATCAGCAATTTGTATCATCAGCTTTGGGCCGTGAACGGACTATCAGAACGGTGGGCCAGAAATGGAGCGTTTTCCAGGCCGAAAGGTACAATATGAATACCCAGCCTTATTATGTAATATTAAATCATGATGAAGAAATGCTGGCTCCACCCAGAGGTTACGATTTGAATATTGAAAAGTATATTGAGTTTCTTGAGGAAGGGAAAAGGAATTTTTAATTCTGAATAAAACCCCTAACTGATTGTCCTTCGGATTTTAGCCTTTTGCTCTTATAAAGCAAGAGGCTTTTTTTTGTTGGATTTACTATGTGTTCGGGCGATGTTAACATTATGGTAATATTATATTAATAATACGGAAACACTAAATTAAAAATATGGTAATAATTACTTAACAATCACGAAATATGTTTTAAAAATTTGATTGCCAATTTTGCAATTAAAATAAAAACAACACTTTTGATGATTGGCAAAATTTTTGGCGTAAGTTTACTGTTTTTAATTTCTATCTCCACCCTTTTTCCGAACCCGGTTCAAAGTGAATCATCCGAGCTTTTAACATTAAGGGGGATTATTTATGATAAAAGCACATCGGAACCCTTAACCGGAGCTACTATCGTTTTAAAAGGAACCAGTTATTATGGAGTAACAGGTCTTGACGGAACCTTTATTATCAGAAATGTTCCCCGAGGTGAGTATGAGATGAATGTATCATTTATATCGTATGAACCTTTTATTCAGAATCTTGAAGTTTCTGAAAACACCAGTTTTGACATAGGATTAACAACTGTTTCTTTTACATTGGGTACGGTTGAAGTGGTAACTACCCGGCTGGCAAATACCGAAGCCAGTGCGCGTGCCACGGAACGTAATGCCTTAAATGTTATGAGTGTTATATCGGCGCGGGAAATTGAATTTTCGCCCGATGTTACCGTAGCTAACGTTGTTCAAAGGGTTTCAGGTGTATCACTGGAGCGCAGCAGTAGCGGTGATGGGCAACATGCCATAGTCAGGGGAATGGACAAACGGTATAATTATACGCTGGTAAACGGAATTAAAATTCCCAGTCCCGATCCCAAAAACCGGTATGTTCCCCTTGATATTTTTCCATCAGAATTATTAGACAGACTTGAGGTTACAAAGGCCCTTACTCCCAGTATGGAGGGTGATGCCATAGGCGGGGTAATGGACATGAAAATGAAAGATGCTCCAGACAGGTTTTTGCTAAGTTTTAATGCCGGAACCGGCTACAGTCAGCTCTTTCTTGACCGTGACTTTTTAACTTTCGACAGAAACCTTACTGCCCTTAAATCTCCCAGACGAATAAATGGAACAGCCTATCGTGCTACCATAGATGATTTTTCCATTGACAACCTGGATTTTGAGGGAGTAAGAGCCCCACTTAATCAGACCTACGGACTGGCAATTGGTGATCGGTTTCTGGGTGGCAAAATGGGAGTTATCCTGGCTGGAAGTTACCATAATACTTATCGTGGGGCCAATAGCTTGTTTTTTGAAACCGATGTTGACCGTAATACCAATAATCCCTTTTACGATGAAGTGCAAATCAGAAGTATCTCCACTCAGCAACAAAGGTCGGGAGTTCACTCCAAACTGGATTATCGGATTAATAACCGTCATAAGATCGATTTGTACAATGCGTTTATTACCCTAACAGATATACAGGCGCGTCACCGGATTGATACAAACCTGCGTATTGGAAGAGGGCAGGGTCCGGGAACAGGACGTATTTCAGAAAGAGACAGGGCAATGATGCGCACACAGCAAATTTTTAATACCACCCTACAGGGAAATCATGAGATAATAAATGGACTGGGTGCTAACTGGTCTGCAGTTTATTCCAGGGCAACAAATGAGGAACCTGACCTGGTGGAGGTAATCAGAAGATCCGGTACAAGCAGGAACCCGGATGGGGAAATAATCAAAGAGATCGACCTGCTTGACAGGGACCTGAACCGCCGGTGGGTTAACAATTCCGACCAGGATTTAGCGGGTTATGTAAACCTGGTTTATACCCATAGTTTCGCAAACATTGAAGCGGAATATTCAGCGGGGGGTATGTACAGACATAAGGAACGTACTAACTTCTACGACAATTATCTCTTCAGAGCTTCTCCCATTTACCAGGAATGGCTGGGTAACATATTTGACCATTCATGGAACTTGTTTAATACCCAGGGAACACCCACAGACCCTTTAAATTACGAATCCTATGAGAATGTCCTGGCTTATTATGCACAGATAAAGGCCGATATTTCTGATTTTCAACTATTGGGTGGTGTAAGGATAGAAGAAACTGATTTTGGCTGGACCAGCAACGCGCCCCCGCAAACACCCGGAAGGATAGGGTCAATAAAATACCAGGACATTTTACCGAGTATTCACCTGAAATATATGCCCTGGCGGAATACCAATGTCCGCACTTCCTATTTTCGCTCACTTAGCCGTCCGAATTTTTATGAAGTGATTCCTTACGAGATCAATGAAGATGATTATCGAGAGCGCGGAAACCCTTTTCTGCAAAGAACAACTGCTGATAACTTTGATGTTCGCTTTGAGTATTTCCCTTCACAATTGGACCAGATACTGGTTGGAGCATTTTATAAAGTCATTGATGACCCTATAGAAAGTGCCTTACAGATTTCCGGGCAGGCCATCTTTTTACAGCCTAATAACTTTGGAACGGCCAACAATATGGGTGTCGAAGTGGATGTTACAAAGTATTTCAGAAGTTTTGGTGTAAGAGCCTTCTATAATTTTACAGACTCACGCATTACTACCACTAAAATTTTCCGGTTCAGGGATGACAACGGGCAGCTTACGTCAAGAGAAGAACTGCAAACCCGCCCGCTTCAGGGGCAATCACGCCATATCAGCAATGTTTCATTGCTTTACAAGGACCAGAAAAACAAACTTGATGTGCAACTGGCTATGGTATATACAGGCCGGAGAATCATCAGCGTATCACCCTACCTGGATAACGACATCTGGCAGCGGGGCTTTACGCAACTCGACCTTTCTGTAGAAAAGGGCTTTGGCAAGCATTTCAGGGTATTTGTTAAGGTAAACAACCTTCTTAACACACCTATGCGCGCCGATATACTTTTGCCCAACACTTTTAATCCTGAACAGGCACCTTATATTGACCTCGGAGAGAACCTGCCTGTGAGAGAAGACTTTTATAAAATAAACGGATCCATCGGACTAAAATATAATCTGTAACTATTATTTAACCTTTAAAAACAATTGAAAATGAAAACTAGAAATTTCCTGTACATTTTTGCTATGCTTTTCGCTGTAATTTTTATTGCCTGCGAAAAAGAAGATTCTGTAGTCGATATTGATGATGGCGAACAAGACGATGTTGTTACCATTGATGATTCAACCACAGAGCTTTCCGGCCCCATGCGTGGTACATTGCTTTCGGGCCGCACTTATACTGTTGTTGGCGACCTTGTCATCCCCGAAGACGAAGAAATTGTTGCCCAGGCAGGTGTTACCCTGATTTTTGAAATGCCTGACGATGGCATTGGCTATGAAATTACCAATCACGGTGCTTTTATCAGCTTGGGAACTGAACAAAATCCCAATTTACTTTCTGTTCCTGAATCCTATCGCACACTGGATAATGTTTTTGCCGGTTTGTGGGGCGGGATCCAATGCTCTGATAAAGCTGATGCAGTGGTATTGAAATGGACCCGTATGGAATATGTAGGTGGTGAAGGTGGCCCCGGAACTCCCCGTGCTGGTAGCATTCGCTATGGAATCTGGACACTCAGCGATCAGACAGAAGTGGTGATTGAGGATAGCTGGTTCTACGGCTCAAAGGATGACTTTTACAGGCCTGTGGGAGGTAAAATCCATATTGTACGTAATACATTTGAACTTATTGGTGAAGATGGCGGCGATATCATTAATATCAAAGGTGGCACTGTGGGTAATATAGCATACAACGTATCTATTGGTGCTGCTACTAACTCATTTAAGCCATCAGATGATGGTGAGAGTACAATCCAGACCAATATCGGTATCTTTAATAATACGATTATCAATGGAGGCCACAGAAGGGCCGGTTTGAACCGTGGCTCCAACATCAATTTTGAGAATGGTGCCCGTGGGTTTGCTTACAATAACATTCTGGTGAATAATAAAAATGGTATCAGGGTATTAGAAGATGCTGACATAACGAACATCAGTTATGATTATTCTTTGTACTATGCAGACCATCAGCAGTTCCTGGATCAGATACCACCGGAAGACTCTGCAAGTGAAATTCAGCCCAATGATATTCTGGGTGAAAACCCCGGAGATAATGATCCGATGTTTGTAAATTACGATGTTACTCAGTTTACCCTGGAAGAATACCTGGCAGGTGAAAACCAACCGGTACACATGAATCGTATGGCCAATAACGGAACTGCTTATAATTTGCGTCTTGCTGCCGGATCTCCTGCAATTGGTGCCGGTACAACCGATTTTACCCTCGTACCTGTAGAATGGAATTTCCTCAGTGGCGACAGAGGTCCTTCGGCTGTTGTTCCCAGCACTGATCTGGGTGCATACCCAACTGCCGGTGGTGGAAACAGACATAATTAATAGAATACTTTAAATGCATTCAAAGGGGCTGTCTCAAAAGTGCGAGATGGTCATTGAGCCTGTCGAAACGACATCTGATTACCAATCAGATACACACTTCGACAGGCTCAGTGTCCAAATAAATGCTGACTTTTAAGACAGCCTCTTTGATTTTTTATTCTGATCTGATTGCATATCTGATTATTTTAATTTACATGCATAGATACTTTCAGTACCTTTATCTTATGATAGTTTTTTTGATGTTAATTTGTTGTATGAGCTGCGATACCAAAGCCATAGAGCCGGATGTGCCTGAATATTTTGTAGCAGATTATGATATGAATAATTTGCCGGTATCTGATCTTTTTGAAGAATACCAGGCGATGGGCCCTTTGAATAATCCTGCTATAGACGAAGCATCCGGAATTGCAGTAAGCCGCCAGGATCCAGATTATATCTGGACGCACAACGATAGTGGAGATATGAACCGGGTTTTTCTCATCCGTAATGATGGTACTTATTGGGGAACATTCAGGCTTTTGGGGGCAGGGAACCGCGACTGGGAAGATATGGCCATAGGTCCGGGACCTGAAGACGAACAAAACTATTTGTACATTGGTGAAATTGGCGATAACCGAGGCGTCTATCCTGTAAAATATATTTACAGATTGCCCGAACCCGATATTAATCTTGCTGATTCCACTGTACAATGGGTGGATGTTAACAATATTGATCGTATTCCGTTTGTTTACCCCGATGGGATTAAGATGGATACAGAAACCCTGCTGGTTGATCCCTGGACCAAAGATATCTATATTATAACCAAACGGGAATTCCCGGTTACAGTGTATAAATTGCCCTATCCGCAAAGCACTGCTGATACCACAGTAGCGATAAAATACGGCACTTTACCTTTCACTTCAGCAACCGCAGGGGATATCTCATCTGACGGAAAGGAGATTCTTGTAAAAACCTATAATGAAGTATTCCTCTGGTCGAGAGTTGAAGGGGAAGCCTTGCGCGATGCCTTTCTGAAACAACCCATAAGGGTGCCCTATACTCCCGAAATGCAGGGTGAGGCTATTGCGTTTCCTGAAAACGATAGTGGCTATTATACCTTGAGTGAGACGCGGGGGGGCGTATCTCCTGTGGTGTATTTTTATAAAAGAAAAGAATAGAACAAGATGAGGTCCTTAGTGTATTTTCTTACTATGCTTTTGGCAAGCGCCTGCGTAAACCCAAATCGTGATGTTATTCTAACTAAGATTGAAACCCATGATTTTCTCAGGGATTTTCCCGTTTTTACGGAAGACAGCCTGGTAAATATTGTGGTGGAAATACCAGCTGGCAGCAACCAGAAATGGGAAGTTAACAAACAAACCGGTTTTCTGGAATGGGAATGGGTCAATGATGATTCATTAAGGGTAGTGAGATATCTTCCTTATCCGGCCAATTATGGTATGATTCCCCGCACCTTCCTGCCCGCAACGGAAGGAGGTGATAATGATCCACTGGATGTCTTTTTACTCGGGCAGGCAGTTGAAAGGGGTAGTATTGTTCCTGCACGAATCATAGGCATCATCCGGATACTTGACAGGGGAGAGCAGGACGATAAACTTATTGCAGTGCCCGCTGATGACTGGCATTACGATATTTTTACCATTGAACAACTGAATGAACAGTTCCCAGGAATTACTGATATACTCGTTACCTGGCTGATAAATTATAAAGGAGAAGGGGTGGTCGAATTTCAGGGTGTTGATAGGGAAGATGTTGCAAAAAGAATTCTTCGTGCATCTTTTGAAGCATTCGAGAGCAGAAACAGAAAAATGCAATGACCCTATTTTACCAGCTCATACTGAAATATCCTTTCTTCATCCCTTCCGGTCACATACATGATAGTCTCATCAGAGCTGAAACTTAGTCCACGTCCCTGGTTGGTTTCGTTGCTTACATCAAAAGTATCGGAGAAAAAGGCTGTTGAAATATTCCAGGGTTCGGTAAGGTTGAAGTGAAGGATCTCATCTCGGCCGGTATCCATCAGCATCATTACTCTACCTTCCCTGAGAAATTCAACTCCTCTCACTTCTTTCTGTATATCGCTGATATCCAAGGTGTAGGAAAGCGTTCCTGATGCCACATCCCATGGGGTGGTCAGGGAGTATTCATAAATGGCCCCTGCATCACGGTCGTCAATAAACAGAATAGTGCCATCCGGTTTGAAGTCGATGTCGTGGCCACGCTGTAAGAACTGACTCAGGTCGTGATTGATTCCTTCAGAACGGGAAGTGATATCCCAGGGTGTTGCCAGGGTAAAGGACCATAGGCTGGTACGGTCAGAAACCCACATTAATTTACCATCTTCCCTGAGATAAATACCATGCTGGTTTTCGCAGGGTAAGTTTATTTCGTGGAGAAATTCAGCAGTATGGATCTGCCAGGGTTCACTTAGCTTATAAGCTGCAACATTGCCGGTGTCCCTTCCTATAATAAAAACAATTGTCCCGTCAGGTTTCCAGAATGTGGCACGGGCATTTTCGGTTTCGTTGGAGATGTCAAGGTATTTTCCAGAATAAACAAAATCATTTAAAAAAGATTCAGTTGATTGTTTTATTGACTGGTGAAATGTGATTATACGAGTTTTACATCCATAATTTATGAGGATGAAGCTCATAAAAAGGATAATAAAAAAACCATTGGAAAATCCCTTTTTTAGCTTTTCATTGTCTGAAAAAGCCCTAAAAGAATGATATTGCAAAAGAGTGCATTTACTCTTAACCATTTTTGTGGCTTGGTAATAAAATATTTCTAAAATACGGGGCTCAAATTTCCATCAAATATTTAAAACTGCAAAGGGATTTTTTAAATTAATTGATGGTCAGAAATCTTTAAGACTCTTTTTATTAGTCTCAAGAATTATTTGAAACTTGTCTCTTGTATTACCTTTCAGGTCCAAAGCTTCAAATTCAAGCATATTTTCCTTTACATGAATGGCCTGATAAAGTTGGGTGTTCTCAATTGAAAGATGCATCCACCGATGAGATATGTCAACATTACCCATTTTTCCACCTGCAACTGAAATAATATAAATCGGTGTTGAATTAGTCGTTTCAGGAAAAAGGCCTCTTGCATACACATGATCATGCCCCTGAAAAACGATATCGACTTTGTATTTTTCAAATAATGGCAGGAAATATTTCTGCATCAATTCATTTTCCCTTCCAAGTCGTGCGGTAAAAACCGGATGGTGCATAACTACAGCAAGCCAGGCTTGTGTATTGCTTTTCAGTACTTCTTCCAGCCACAGGATTTGATTCTGAAACATATCTTCTGTAAGCTTGGTTTCAGGTTTGATATATATTTCCCTGTCGTTATCTGTAATAGACTCAAAGTTTGAATAAAGACTGACCACTCTGATGCCGGGATAGTCGAAGTAATAGGCCAGATTTTCAAGTCCTTCAGGGCCATTGGCTGGCATTTGAAATGTACCATGCCATTGAGGAAAAAGAAGGCGTTTATCAACAGGTTCTTTTTGCCAGCGAAAATGGTCGCTGTTTCCTGCCGCAACCATAGATGGAATTTGTTGAAAAAACCAGTTACCTGCATAAAACCATTCTCCCCAAGTATCATCGTTGCCACTGCTCAAGACCAGATCCCCGGCGTGCAAAATAAAGCGTGCATCCGGATAATTTGAAATTGCATGCCTGAAAATCCGTGGAGCATATTCCTTAATTTCGTTCTGCACATCACCAAAATATAAAAAACTGAAGGGTTCGAAAGTCATTGGGGCGGTGAGTACTGAAAACCATTCAGAGCGATATTGCTCGTTGCCAACCCGCACCATGTATGGTGATGAAGGTTCCAATCCATCAATTATCACCTGAAAATAATGGTCCTGGTGATTTTCAAAACTAATGGGAACAACTTTAGCCTGCTTAACCTTTACTTCATTATTAGATTCTAAGGAAGTTATATCATTTGTATATTCTGCATAACCATCACTTATAGTATTGCTGGTCCTCCAGGTAAGGGTTATTTCTGTGGCAGGGTTTTCACTTACACATTGCATGATTCTGTCTGGCCAGATAGAAGATTCAAAACGTCTTTCTATGCTGGGAGGTAAATCAGAGTCTTTCAGATGACCCGTATTGCCAGATGAGCAAGCTGCCTGGATAAGAGAATATAATACCGGGAGAAGAATCAATCTGCTTTTCATCTTTTTTATTCGTTAGCTACAATGTAAATGGGTTGTGTATAAATGGTTCCCTCAGGACCTTCGATTTCCGCCCTTATAAACCTACTGAACTCAGGAATTTTTTTCATAGAAATACTATAGCCCAAATGAATGGTTTCAGTTAAGTCTTGTTCCGGGTTATGGGTCTGCCATCTTATTTCACTAACATGCTCAGAATGATCAATGATAATAGTAATTTCAGTTTCGCCAATATCCATTCCGAGTATATTAAAAACACGTTTGTTGTATTGTTGAGAAGGTTTCCAAAGGTAGGTATGTCCGTTTATTAATGCATTTTTTACGTCAGGAGCACTGCCATCAGGAATATCAGGATGCATAGATCCGGGCCTGAAGTTTTCAAGCAATATGACATCCCGGTTCCATCCCAGGGTTGTCTCATAATGCATGTCATCTTCACCGAAAAGCCAAATAGGTCTTTCATGGCCTAAAATGTGGGCAATTTTATCAAAAAATGGTCGGTCTTCGGGATGACGATCTTCCCTGTTAAATATAGACTGGCCTATCATGCAATTAAAATTTCTGTATTTCTCAACGTACCAGTCTACAGTTAAATTCAATCTTTCAACATAGCGCCCTGGGTGTGCAAAGTATGCAATTCCGCCAACATCTTCAATCATCTGAATAGTTTCATCTTCTGTTTCGGCACCTTGGGACAGGGGATTAAAAAGACTAACAATATGATGAGGGGCAGATACTTCACATCCTTGAACGGAGACCATATTCAGTACCACCGGGTCACGATCCTTAAAAGGCTCATTGGCCATTGCCCCATATGTTTTATTGTCTTCGGTCGGGTTTTCAATATCTTTAATGATTTCAAATATTCTTGAAAGCTCTGTCCATGGGTAAATGGTGGAGATATATTCACTTGGGATGTCATAATCGTGACCGGCCAGGGCAAGTATCTGATAGCCTTCTTCGTGATAACGGTCTATGGTTTGGTGAGGGTCGTATTGTTCATCTCCTAATCCCGGGTGAGTATGAAACTCAGAATCGTAATGCCCGATATTTGACCAGTTAATTTCCTGATAGGAGGTTTGAAATACTCTTTCAGGTTTCTGAGAACAACCAGTGATCCAGATAAGTATAACCGCTAAGGATAAAATTCGGTATTGCGATATTTTCTTTTTGTTCATTTTATTATTGTTTTAATATATGAAGGTATTGATTTTTCTAAGTTGAATTGTCGGAAAATTTAAAAACACTCCCAGTAGGAAATTTCCCGGGAGTGTTATCAATTGCCATGCATATAGGGGTTACAATGAGTATCTCACTCCAAAGTTACTCCACCATGAGTGGAAGGAATTGCGGTAAGGATAGATCGGATCGTAAAAATAATGCTGATGTGATTGATTGGTAAGGTTGTTAAAGTTAGCAAACAACCTGAAGTTATCGGTAATGTTATAGCTAAGCACCAGGTCGAGCTGGCCGCTGTACATGAGGAACCTGTCAAGAAAAACATCGCTAACCTGACTGATGGAAGGTGCGCTGGATGATCCTCCCACATTATGCAACCAGGTATCTCTGTAAGCATAAGATATTTGACCAGAGAAACCGCCCCTGTCATAAGAAAGTGCCACATTGAAAATATGAGGAGCTTGTTTAGGCAATCTGATTCGACGCTCTTCGGGGACAATAATCTTCGCTTCTGTAGAAATATAACTGTAATTGGCATACACTCCCAATCCGCTTAATGCACCCGGCAAGAACGTAAGCTGCTGCTGCCATGCAAGCTCCAGACCATATAGTATGGCACTTTCTCCGTTTTCGGGGCGGTTAAGACGGTATCCATCGTAAGGACCGCCAGAAATCACTGTTGATTCATTGTAGATAAACTGATCCATGTTTTTGTAGAAGATACCTGCAGAAATAATTCCCACATTGCTCATGAACCTTTCATACATCAGGTCAAGGTTTATGGAAGTGGAAGGGTTTAGGTTGGGATTTCCCTGTGCAATAACGTCGTTATCATTATTAACCAGTTCGTAAGGTACCAGATATTCAAAATCGGGACGGGCAATAGAGTTTGTAAATGCAAAGCGGAGATTGGAGAACCTGTCGAGTTGATATTTGAGATTCACCATGGGAAAAAAGTTGATGTAGTTTTGATTTTCGGCTTTAACAGGCACTGTAGCACTATAGTTACCGTCTTCATCAAAAATCACCCGGTTTCCTTCATAGCTGTTAATCACCTGCTCCATGCGAACTCCTGCATTTATATGCAACTGGCCAAAAGTAATATCGGTGAGCGCATAGGAAGCCAGAACGGTCTCACGGGCAGTATAGTTGTTGGGGTCGGAGTTTTCGCGCATGCGATCTTCATCCAGTCCAAAGCTTGCTTCATTGGTGTTAAAAAACTCTTTACCTTTTTCCCAATCTATAGAACCACCCAACCAGTAACGATCACCAATCATGTTACGGTCTTCGTCGGTGGCAAACATTGCCATGGTAAGAGGATTCTCTCCATTGAAAGAAGTCCATCTTTGCTCAAGCATTTCCCTTGATTTGGTTTTAAACCAGTATTTTCCACCTACTTTGATAAATGCATTGTAATCGCCAATGCTGTAGGGAATTTGCAGGTTAAGGGTAGAAAACAAATCATTGTCTTTTACGTCATCTCTTCTACGCTCGTAATAGCGGAAATTCATTTTATCATATTCGTTGGGGTTAAATCCGTTTATGATCTCAATTTGTCCAAACTCCCTGTCGGATATATCAATTGCGTAGTCGGGTTTGTCGGAATGACGGAAAGCATAATATTCGCGCAGGGGTACATTAAAACTGCCAAAAGAATAGCCTGCATTATAATCCAGTGTGGCCAAACCAAGGTCGTGTTTTCCACCAGCATTGAGTGAGTAAAGATCGGTAAGCCTGTTGTATTCCCTTATTACTTTTTCATACCGGGCTCCTGTTGCCAGGGTGGCTGACTCATAATCTCCATTGCTGATACCATGCCGGGCATCATTACGAATCTCATATTCATCATAATTATTAAAATTACCCATAAAATAAAGCGAAGAACGATCAGAAAGGGCATACTCAAACTGCCCTGAAAAGCCCATTCTTTGTCTTTCGGTTTCGTAAAATGAGGGTCTTAATCCTGCCAGAACATCCTGGTTGCCGTTTCCGAAATCACTAACACTCCAGTCATGCCTGATGTCTTCAGTGGCACGGTTATCTTTCTGAAAGTTACCGTTAATGACCCAGTCAATTTTACCCTGGCGTTCTCCATAAGTGGCAGATCCTATCCATTGCGGGCGGCCCGACATGTTGTTGTAACCGGAACCGGCTGTTACATTAAAAATTCTGGAATCACCTACGGGTCTGCGGGTAATAAGGTTTATGGAACCACTTAAAGCATCGGCGTCCATATCGGGGGTAATAGTTTTACTTACTTCAATGGCAGAAACCATGTCTGTATTCAAAATGGCTGTATTGGTAGCCCGGTTGGTTTCGTCAGTTGAAGCAACCCGCTGGCCATTAATGGTAACTGTATGAAAACTTGCCGGTAATCCCCTGATCATAATAGCTGCCGCTTCACCGCGCAATGGCTCGGTAGATACTCCGGGAATTCTTTTAACCGCTTCGGTAATATTGTTATCCGGGAAGCGTTCAATTTGTTCTGATGAGACAATATTTCTGACATTTTCTCCCTCTTTTTGCTGGTTGAAAGCTCTTGACTGGCCGCGCATTATGCCTGTAATAACCACTTCGCCCATGGTTACAAAACTCTCCTGAAGAGTGGTGCTGAAAGAATGGTTTCTGCCACTTTCAATTTCCATTATAGATTCCTGAGTTTCAAAACCCAGATAAGAAACCAAAATGGTTTGTTTTCCGGTGGGCACATTACGTAAACGGAAGGAACCGTAAATATCGGTGGAAGTTCCGATAGATGTACCTTTGATAAATACTGTTGCACCCGGTAAATACGCTCCAGTTGAAAAATCTGTTATACGGCCTGTTATTTCGCCTGTATTCATTAATTCACTTTCAGATTCTCCGGGATTACTTGAATGATAAGACTTTGCTTCTGCATTTGGCAGCAAAAACAGTGAAAAGTACATTACAAAAAGGATACTTTTTAATAGAATTTTTGATTTCATCACGGTTCAATTAGGTTGATATTAATAATGATTTTTGATTTTTATAATAGTGTTTGAATTTCCGGGGGAAACAACAGATAAAAGATTAAATAATCGACTGAGCAAATGTAGGAGGGCAATAAAAACCATATTTTAACAAACACTTAAGTAATTGTTAATTTTTTAAGTGTTTATTAACTAAAGATTAAGGGATCTCGGTAAATTTTTCGACAATTGAAGTCTATGTTCTGGTAATCAAATATATATAGAAGAGATTGATTGAAAGTTGTTAAAAACAGCTTTCAATCAAAAAACAGATCGCTCATTGATTAATCAGTTGAAAGAAAATCAAATGGAAAAAAACGATAGAGTGTAATTTTTAGATTGAAAGTTCACTCACCACCACCCAGGCCATTAAGCCCATACCCGTTTCCAGGGCTTTTTCATCAATATTGAAGGTGGATGTGTGTACATTGGAAGTGATGCCATTGTTCTTATTCCCGGTGCCCAGGCGATAGAAACATGCCGGCAGGTGATGCGAGTAAAATGCAAAATCTTCGGCGGTCATGGCAAGATCAAGTTCAACGATGTTTTCCTTGCCCAGATAGTCTGATGCATATTCGCAGAAGTGGCTACTCAGGTGTTCATCGTTCTTTAAAAAAGGATAACCTTCTTTGATTTCTACTTCGCAGTTTCCACCCATACTAACGGCAACGCCCTGCGCTATCTGCCTGATCTTTTCATGGGCTTCGGTCCGCCATTTTTCACTGAAGGTGCGGAAGGTACCGTCCAGCTTTACTTCATCCGGGATTATATTCATTCTGCCATTACCTGTGATGCGTCCGAATGAAAGGACTGTGGGAATCCAGGGAGTATTGTTACGGCTTACGATCTGTTGCAAGGCCACCACAATATGGGAAGCAATCAGGACAGGATCAATGGTGAGATGGGGAGTAGCAGCATGACCGCCTTTTCCTTTCACGGTAAGATATACCTCATCGGTTGATGCCATGTACATTCCGCTTCTTATTCCTACCTTGCCCGCTTCTATCTGAGGGGCAACATGTTGTCCGAAAATACTGGCAGGAACCGGATTTTCAAGCACTCCTTCGCCGATCATCAGGCTGGCACCACCGGGATAGCTTTCCTCCGAAGGCTGGAAGATCAGTTTTACGGTTCCGCCCCAATGCTCGCGTGTAGTCTGCAATATTTTTGCTGTACCCAGCAACGATGCCATATGTGCGTCATGTCCGCAGGCGTGCATAATACCGGGATTAAGCGATTTGTAGGGCACATCATTGGCTTCTTCAATGGGAAGTGCATCCATATCAGCCCGCAGCGCAATCACTTTTTCTCCGTCATGCGCACCATGAATGAGGGCAACAATACCGGTTTTTGCAATGCCCGATTGATAAGAAATTCCAAATGCATCCAGCTTATCCATTATAAACTTTGCCGTTTGATGTTCCTGCATGGACAGCTCAGGATGCTGATGCAAGTGCCTGCGGATTTCCTGAATTTCAGCAAAATACTCCGATGCCAGTTGTTTTATTTTCTCTTTCAAATCCATTCCCATTTCCAAATTTTCCTTATTTCCTTAATAACCCATTAACCTATTAACCCAATAACCCAATCCCGAATCGCTTTCATCTCTCGGGATCTCCGCTTCGCTCCGATAACCAACCAACCCATCAACTATTATCAATCTAAAAGTAAAGCATTAAAAAGCAACTTATAAGTTACAGCCGTTGACGACCGGAACTGTGGATTAAAAGATGACAAAATAATCTGCCCTTTGCCTTTCTGTATCCAAACCAGCGCTGCTTCTTTCTTTAACAGGTCTTCCTTCTCGGCATAACCGCTCATGAGGATATTATCTTCTGCAAAGCTGGCAATCACCCGCCTGTCCATGTCGAAGTAGGGGATGCTGGTGCGGAAAACGGGTGCACCACGATGGAATACCCCGATCTGAGATGGCATGCCCCATGTTAAAGGGTGATTCTGCCTGAGATTGATTCTCAGCAGTGAGCCCGGAATATACAATCCTTGCGATGCCAGTTCTTTTTCAATATTGTTTACCGGGAGCATAAATTCTTCCTTACTTTCATTCTCACCTATAGAAATAACACCCATAAATAACTCGGTTGCCGGCCCCCAGGCCATGACTTTCCCACCATTATTGATAAACTGCATCAGGTTGTCAAATCCTTTTTTCTCCATTCCTTTGGAGTATTCAGTAGGATAACGTGATGGGAATGCCTGTCCGCCCCTTTCCATTTTTCCAGTCATATAAACTGATTTGGGTCGGTCGGTAAAAATGAGAATGTCAAAATCACGCTGCAGGTTAACTGTTTGAAGTTCATCGGGTCGGAGTAAGGTATAGGGAATGCCATATTGGTCGAATATGTAGCGTGTCCAGCCACCATCCATGTCATGAAACCAGGTTTCTACCAGTCCGATGCGCGGTGTATTCATCCTTTCCGCATTTACAGCGGGTTTTTCGTTTGTGTAAACCGGACTTACCAGCAGTTCCTGTTCCACCCGGCTATATCTTCTGTTTACGGGAATCAGAAAACTTCCCGCCGGAAACTCTTTTCCATCCATAGAAAATGCTTCCCGGGTGCGTTCCACATTAATTCCTTCCTTTAAAGCATGGAAGGCTGCTTTGTAGCTTTCATTGTGAGCCGGTGAGAAAATAGCCCAGTTGCGAACCTCGGTAGTCAGATCTTTCATTGTAAATGGAATTCTGATCTGCTCAAGCTTTTCGTCCAGACCGGCAACCGGGGTGTTGATCTCAACAGCGTCCACGCCGCGATGCAGGGGCAACGACCATGATGTAATATCATAGGGACGGATAAGCTCTCCATTGGGAGTATAATGCCTTGCCGGGAATTTCTGAGCTTCCATAACTTCCTTAATGAATGCACGATAGGGCTGGGATAGGGGGATCACCACATCACCTGCCCTGAAATTACGGTTGTTCCATTCGATGTTTTGTGTAAGTCTGAATGACTTCACACCATGCATATCCAGCAGATTAACCAGTCCGGCCATCTCACTCAGATCGTGCTGATTTTGCGGAAGAATATAATAATAAGGTGCTTCTTCTTTTCCTCTTTGAATCTCTCTGCGGCTCACATCATTTCTGAACTGAAGAATTTCATTTTTATGAATGGCAGAAGTATGCAGGTAGGATAGTGTATTCTCAAACTCATATTTCAGGATATCTGATAATCTCCACCAGCCGCCTTCCCAGGGTTTGGGCAGGTTGATACTGATGGTATATTCACCCAGGCCTTTTCCAATGGTTCTGAGCTCATTGGGCTCCACATAAATGGGGGTTGCAATATTTACACTTGCTGCTTCCGAAAGCATTCCGACAACTCCTTTCCAGATGGATGTGGTTGTTGCCCCCGGCCAGTAATCATCAAAAAGATAATTTACAGAAACACTTGCCAGTCCGGCATCGGTCATTTCAGTAAGTGTGCGCGAACCATATACACGCATCCAGTTCCATATCCCTGCATCCACATTCTCTGCAATGGGGTCATGGGGCGGAGAAATATAAAAGCGAGGACCACCGGAGCCCATCTGATGTCTTTCAACCATGGCCTGAGGGAACCATTTGGTGGAGTAGGTTTCTGCTACAGCCCGGTTTTCGCTCATTGTAAGGGTTACAAAGTCACGATTAATATTGTGACCCACATATTTATGATATACACCCGGCATATTGCTGGTTTCCAGTACAGTGCCCTTGTGTTTGTTGTAATGTTCCACAATCATATTCATGCCATCAGGATTATGGGGCAGAAACATAGCTACCGTATTTTCCAGAATTTTACTCCTGCGTGGGTCACTACCGGCAATAAGTTCGTGAACAATAAGGGGCAAAGCCTGCACGGGACCCACTTCTGTGGCGTGCATACTCAGTGTGGATAAAAAGAAAACCCTGCCATTTTCCAGTAACTCCTCACGGCTTGTTCCTTCCGGAATATCGTCCATGGCAAGCTGCCGGTTGATCTCGCGCAAATTTTCAAGATTTGCAATATTCTCAGCTGATGATACAAAAATGTTGTACATGGGCCGACCGAGCTCAGTTCTGCCCGCTTCTTCCAAATGCACCATGGGTGATGCTTGAGCCAGTTTCTGCATATAGCTGATAAGGTCTTCATACATAAACATCATACGGTCATCGCCGGGAGTAAAACCGAAATGTTCTCTGGGAGTGGGAATCTGAGCTGTTAATTGTGCAGTAACAAATAAAAAGGCCAGTAAAAAAGCCATCAGTTTAGGCGGAGTCATATTTTTTATCATGGGATTTGTTTTTTAAAGAGCTAAAAGTAAGAAAAATAATGCAACATTGAAATGATGATGTGTGAAGTCAGGGAATACAAGCTTAAACAGAATGGTGAATACTGCTCCAAATTATTTTTCAAATAAGTTTGCCATAACAAATGAAATAACTATTTTTGCACACTCAAAAAAGGAAGGTCAATAAAGTTCATTGAATCTTAACCACGGAGAGGTGGGTGAGTGGCTGAAACCAATCCCGTATGTACGGGACTAAACTGCCGTACTCCCTCGCTTTCAAAGTGAAGTTCTTTTAAATAAGCATATAATCCACGGAGAGGTGGGTGAGTGGCTGAAACCACCAGTTTGCTAAACTGACGTAGGGGTAACCCTACCGGGGGTTCGAATCCCCCTCTCTCCGCAAAATATTCGGGGTGTAGCGTAGCCCGGTTAGCGCGCCTGCTTTGGGAGCAGGAGGTCGCAAGTTCGAATCTTGCCACCCCGACATTAAGTGAAAGAGTTACAATGAAATATTGTAGCTCTTTTTTCATTTAAGGAGGTCGTAAGTTTGAACCGAGGAGCTGTTAAGCGACGAGCCTGACTGCCGTCAGGCAGGCTCATGAGGCCCCAAGG
>JAHYJP010000305.1 GCA_019429055.1 Bacteroidales bacterium | reverse complement strand
CGTGTGCTCTTCCGATCTCACCAATAGTGACCAGTTCGGTTCTCTCTTTTCTATTAAAGCTGCTTTTTGTTTCCAATCCTTGTATTTAGCCTTCAAATCTTCCTGCTCATCGAGTATTCGCAACAATCGTTCGTTCCCGTCCAGGTTTTCAATATCCTTTAAGAATTGAATATTAACAGGTTCGGGTAAGGGTGCGTCTCCGCCAATGGAATCGGCCAGTTCTTTCATCTGATTCAGATAGGTGTTCGAATGAAGAAACTCTTCCCCTGGTTTACATGAAATTCCTGCATCCTGGTAGATTTTCCTGAGTTTAATTTTGTCGGCAGCGGTTAATGTGTGAATCTCCTTTTTAAAAGCTGCATTACCGATTTTTGCCTGATTCAGATCAGGTTCCAATGTGGAAATATGTTCAGTTATCCTCAGTAGAAGAATAATTGTATCAATGGCATCCTGGCTCCAACCATAAGGTGATCTGACAAAATGATTTCTGATTTCTTTTCCCTGCCTGGCGCTATTTCCAATGAATCTCAGGATCTCTATGGCAACCGGATGGTCTTTTGGTTCTTTATCCCAGCCGATCCTTTTGAGTGCATCAGGGTCACCCTGCAATGCTTTGTTAAGTGCTTTGTCCCAGTCTTTATAATCGGCTTTCCCTTTGAAATCCGGGAATTGCCTGTCAGCGATGCTGTACAACGCCTCTTCAATATTATCCTTGATTGTGCCGGCCTCTATTTTGGTACCGCCTGCAAGATACACTACACTTTCGAGGCAAATCTTTCCTATTAAATCTTCTATCTCAATCTTTGCCAGGCCTTTTCTGGTTTCCATACCTCTTTTCGCCTGTTCTTCTTCGTGAGAAGAGGGTTGACCTTTTGCATCAAGTGTCTTTTCTGCAGCCAGGAACTGAATAATGGCACTTCGCAGATCCTGATCCCTGAATTTCTTCACATAAGCATAAGCGAGTGGAGAATCAGCACCTTCTTCTCGTATCTCATTCAAAACGGTTGATTCATTTTCATTCCATCCGTCACGGATCCAGACATTAAGCTTATGTGTGGCAATGGGTCGTTCAGCTTTGTCCCATATCTCGAAATCTCTTATCTGTTTTGAATTCCCCTGAAGGATTTTAACAGCTTTTGTTTTATCCCGGAAGAAGTAAATGATTTTCTCGTTACGCAGTCCCTGAATAAGATCATCGCCAGAATTGTTCAGTTTAACTGCCTGAGTGGTATATTCTTTCTCCCATTCAGCGCCGACTTTTGTCTGGAGTTTGAATTCATCACCAACAACCATTAACACATTTTCTTCAACCAGGTTCTTTATCAAACCCTTTATCCTGGAACGAAATGCATCAGATGATTCAACTATATTATCAAGAAGTAATTCCGCAATTGTTGTTTCGTTGGATTTGATCCGGCTGCCTGATCCGTCTTTCGGCAATTGTTCGATAAGGAAAATAACACTAAGGATTCTTCCTTCAAGGAGTGCATCACCACCATGTGATTTCTTTCCAACTATCAGGTTATTGGTATCATTCAAGAGCAGAGCATTTTGAAGAAGCTGGGCCTGCTTTTGCTCGAATATCAAATCAGCCGGAACAATGTTACCTGCATCTTTATTCGCGACCTTCTTAATGCTTTCATCAACAATTCTCAGCTGGCTTCTTAATTGCCCCGAAGTTCCAGCGGTATCTATTACCTGTAATATCTTCTTCCAGAATTTACGGGTTGAGGGTAAAATGGGATAATCAGCTACCAGCATTGATCTGTCGCTGGTAACGTAAGCAAAATCAGTACCTGAAAGATTTCTGGATATTTCCCCTAAAGCACTTTCGAGGGTTTGATCCAGCGGTTTAATAACTGAAGGTTTCTTTTCCAGGACAGTTTTCCGTGTTACAGTTTCAACGTCTGTATCAGACAGATTAACATTTACAGTGAACCTGGCCTGCAATCTTTGAAGCAGGCTGGTCTCTGAGAGTGCGTTTTGTCCTGTTCCCACGAGCAGAAATTTACCATCAAAATTGCTGCTGATATCCTGTTCAAGATTTTGTACATCAATACTTTTATCACTGTCGTTTCCGATAAACTGTTGTACCTCATCAAGAACAATAATTGTCAGAGGTATCTTATCACCAAAGAACATTGGGAGTATCTCGTTCTTAATGCAATGAATAAACTGCTCACGGTTAATACTGTCAATTCTTCGAAA
This sequence comes from Bacteroidales bacterium, assembly GCA_019429055.1. GTDB lineage: Bacteria > Bacteroidota > Bacteroidia > Bacteroidales > UBA7960 > SKVR01. The sequence goes on along the minus strand of JAHYJP010000305.1, from coordinate 669 downwards.
ATTGGCTTTAAAATTCTCTTTAACCTTTGCCTCATTCTCAGCAAACTCAGGTTTCAGTTCGAGAACGGCCTTTGCCAGTGCAGATGACACAAACAGGTTTTCATACTCATGTTTAAAGCTTTTTCCCTGGGATTCAATGATCGCCTTCAGGTCATCATAAATACCCTCCTGTTTTGCCCAGTAAATAAATTTGAAATGATGGTACTGGGCAGGCAGGCCAAGTTTGTTAAGGAACAACTGCAGAAATGAATACCGGATATCTGCTGATGGAAAATCTTTTAAAGTACCTGATATGGAAAGTCTTCCAAAGACTTTTTGTTTTCTGTCGAGTTCGACAATCAGATCGTTTACGTCATCCGGAAGTTGTTTTATTGATCTTGCTGTTTCACCATTTGGGAAATTGAAATCTTCCCACAGATATCCCAAAATCTTAATAAGATGTGATTTCCCGCTACCGAAGAATCCACTCACCCATACAGAGGGTTGCTTCGGTTCATCAAGATATTTTAAATAAGTCTGTAAGATGCGATGAAGGCCTCTTTGATACTCCCCCTCACAAACAAATGTTTTCAGTTCGTGATAAATAATCCGGAGTCCTTTTTCGTCTATGGCGGTGTTTATTTCGACCACGCCATCATTGATGAGGTTATTCTCTTCGGGATTGAGGGT
>JAHYJP010000049.1 GCA_019429055.1 Bacteroidales bacterium | reverse complement strand
TTACTGGGAGTTGTACTTGGAATTTTTTCGGCCATAAAAAACAATTCCTTTGTTAGCAAATTCATACTGGTTTTTTCAGTATCAGGAATGTCGCTTCCGTCCTTTTTTGCTGCCATCATTATTGCATGGTTGTTTGCCTTTGTTCTGGCCGATTATACAGGACTCAACATGACAGGCAGCTTGTGGGCTGTTGACGATTTTGGCCGGGGCGAATATATTCAGTGGAAAAACCTGATACTACCGGCAGTTACGCTGGGTATACGCCCTCTTGCCATCGTGGCCGAACTTACCCGCAGTTCACTTATCAATGTACTTTCGCAGGATTACATCCGCACCGCCAAGGCCAAGGGACTCAGTTTTTACAGGGTTATTACCCGACATGCGCTCAAAAATGCAATGAACCCTGTTATTACAGCTATTTCGGGGTGGTTTGCATCTCTTATGGCCGGGGCAGTATTTGTTGAGTATGTTTTCGACTGGAAAGGAATTGGTATAGTGATCGTTGATTCGCTGGAAACCTACGACTTCCCCCTGATTATGGGTGCTGTACTTATTATTTCGGTTATGCTGGTGATTATCAACATTATCGTTGATATCATGTATGGCATCCTCGACCCACGCATCAGGCTGCAGTAAGAAAACTAGGGCAAACCGAAGAGGATAATTGCCACAGCCAAAATTCAATAATTTTACTTAGATTTAGCCGCTGTAGATTTAGTACTTTTGCTATTTCAAATCAAAATCAAATCTAATAACAAATTCAAAAATCAAATCAAAAAATGAGAAAAAAGATTGTAGCTGGAAACTGGAAAATGAATCTGAGACTGGAAGAAGGAATGAAATTGTCATCAGAGATCGTTGAATTCGTTAAAAACAACCCTTTGGATTCCCTTGAAGGAAAACCTGGTGTTATCATGTTTACACCCTTTGTGCATCTTACCTCAGTTGCTGAGGTTATTGCGGGTATCAAAGGTGTTGCGGTGGGAGCTCAAAATTGCCATACAGAAGAAAAAGGCGCTTTTACCGGGGAGATCTCTGCAGAGATGATCGAATCAACGGGAGCTACTCATGTACTCGTAGGTCACTCCGAGAGGCGTTCCTATTTCAGTGAAACCGATGAAGTTCTGGCAAAAAAAACAGAGATTGCTCTAAAACATGGACTTATTCCCGTATTTTGCTGTGGAGAAGTGCTGGATGAAAGAAATGCCGCAAAACACTTTGATGTGGTAAAGGAACAACTTTACAAAGGTCTGTTCTGGTTGACTGAAGAAGAATTTTCGAAAGTTGTGATAGCATACGAACCCGTTTGGGCCATTGGCACAGGAGTAACTGCTTCACCTGAGCAGGCTCAGGAAATGCATGCATACATAAGGCAGATTATCAGTGAAAAATACAATGATAAAATTGCTGACGATACTACCATACTTTACGGTGGAAGCTGCAATGCCAAAAATGCTGCCGAATTATTTGCCAATGAAGATGTTGACGGCGGTCTTATAGGAGGCGCTTCACTGAAAGCCGAAGACTTTTGCACTATCATAAAATCATTCTGAAGATGAGCACCATGGATTATGTGGAAATAACCGCGCTGGTTGACCCCCCGCAACCCTGGTCGGATCTGCTTATTGCTGAAATGGCAGAGATAGGCTTTGAAAGCTTTGAGGAAAACCTCAGGGGTTTCAAAGCCTATATTCCCTCTGCTGATTTTGATGAAGAAAAACTCAAAGCCATTAACCTGCCTGAGGATGAAGCAAAAAATGTAAAATTCAGTTTCACCATAAAAAAAATCGACAACGAGAACTGGAACCAGGTGTGGGAAAGCAATTTCGAACCCGTTGATGTGGACAAGCAATGTTACATTCGCGCACCCTTTCACCAGTCCAAACCTGATTATCCCTTTGAAATTATCATTGAACCCAAAATGTCGTTTGGTACCGGACATCATGAAACCACCGCTCTGATGGTGCAATGGATGCTGGAAACTGATTTCAGAGGCAAACACGTGCTCGATATGGGCTGTGGCACCGGAATTCTTGCCATCCTTGCGGCTAAAAAAGGCGCCGACCCGGTGCTGGCCATCGATAATTATCCTTATGCATGGGAGAATACCATTGAAAATGTGGCAAGAAATCAAACCTCAAACATCAGGGTAGAGTTGGGCGATGCCACTCTGCTGGGAAAAGAAACTTTCGATATCATTCTGGCAAATATTACTAAAAATGTATTGCTGGAAGATATGGGAGTTTATGCTTCTGTTCTGAAATCAGGAGGTGAGTTGTATATCAGTGGTTTTTTTGCTGATGATATGCTGGATATTACCGATAAAGCTGCAGGTTTTGGAATACAGGCCCTTGACAGTAAACGAAATAAAGAATGGGTGGCAGTAAAACTGATTAAGAATTAATTCCCGGGAAGTATCAAGTGCTGTTGATTGTCGGTTGAAAATATTTATCAGAAGATTGAATGGCGGGGAGATTATTGTTAAACTCCCCGCAAACTTATATAAAAACCTACGTCATTACACATGCTGAGAAAAACTTCATTATTTGCCGCTTTAATCATATTTATGGGGCTTAACTTATCTTTTGGTCAAAGGGTTGAGCGATTTTCCGATAATGATGATGAGTTTATTTTGCAGATCAACCAGTTAATCCAGGAACTGGACCGCCAGGAAAGAAATCAGGCCATCCTTATCGTTGATACATTTGCAAGGGTGTTTGCGGGCGATTACCTGGATACTGATCAGAAGGAGCGGATAGTAAATACTATGAACCGCATGCTGGGAATGCGACTGAGAACCTGGCCCGATTATTTGACATACCTCAATGGAGTTGTAAAAGTATTCAATACACCCCGGTCAAAACAAAACTTTCATGCATGGCACGATAGCTTTCAGCCACTCATGAACCAGGCCAATCAGCAAAGATTGATAAACTATTGGCAAAGAACTCTGGATCTTTTTGAAAAAAACATCATTTTTTCTTCTGCATCTATCAGCTGGCAATTGAGAGACAATGATTATTCCCTTAGCTTCATTGATGGAAAAACCTGGCTTAACTTTCAAAACAACGATCTTGTTTGTTATGCACAGGGCGATAGTTCGCTAATATACAGTACCACGGGCAAAGTTGATTTAAATGAGGGTCAGCTTGAAGGCCGCGGAGGAAAAATTACCTGGGAGAGGGTGCAATTGCATCCCGATGAAGTATTTGCCAATCTGACTGATTACACCCTGGACCTTGCTGTGGCCCGCTATGAAGCAGAATCCGTAACCTTCTACAACAGAAATTTCTTCAGTGAGCCCCTGTACGGAAAACTTTCCGAAAGATTGCTTGCCAATGTAAAACCTGAAAATGCCAACTATCCCAGGTTTGAGTCTTACCAGGCTTTGCACGAAATCAAGGACCTGTTCCCGGGCATCGACTTCAGGGGTGGTTTTACAATGATGGGACAGAGGGTTTTGGGATCAGGCACCGACAAAGTAAACGCTACCATAAAATTTTATCGTTCCGACTCACTTTATATTACCGCCCGAAGCAGGGCTTTCTCAATCCGCGAGGATAGAATTATAACAGAAAGAGCTGAAGTAAGTATCTATCTTTCAGGCGACTCTATCCATCACCCTTCGGTGAATATGCGTTATCTTCATCCCACCAGGGAATTCTCAATCCAGAGGGATGAGAGAGGATATTCCCGCGCTCCTTTTGCCAATTCATACCATAAGGTTGATATGTATTGCGAAGCAATTTACTGGAATGTCGATACTCACGATATGGAGCTGCAAATGATCAGGGGATTGAGTGATAAAGGAAATGCAGTAATTGAATCGCATGATTTTTTCTCCGAATTGAGATACATGCGTATGCAGGGCATTTCAGGGCTGCATCCGCTGATAAGACTCAGAAATTTTGCCCGGGAATATAATTCCCGTACCTTCCCGGTTAATGAATATGCCCGGTATCTGCGCCAGGACGTGGGCAGTGTGGTTGCCCAGTTGCTTTCCTTTTCTTTTTACGGATTTTTATCTTATGATGCAGATAACGAAACGGTTACCTTGTACGATCGTTTGTACCACTACATAACAGCCTATGCCGGGAGAAGCGATTACGATGTAATGCAGATCCAATCCGAGGCCCCCGTAAACGGCAGGCTTAATATGAATAATTTTGACCTTCACCTTTTTGGTGTTGATCAGATTCCCCTTAGTCGCGAAAAGAACGTGATCATACACCCTTATGAACAGGAAGTGATTCTCCAGAAAAACCGCGACATGTATTTTCATGGAAAAATCGAATCGGGGCTCTTCGACTTTTACGGTCAGGAGTTTTACTTTAATTATGACATGTTCAAGATCGATCTTGTAAATACCGACTCCATGAGCTTCAGGGTAAGATCACATACACCAGACACCCGGGGAAGATATACTTATCACAGGGTGCAAACCGTTCTTGAGGGTATCAACGGAGAGCTGCTTGTTGACCATCCACGAAACAAATCCGGACAGTTGCCCTATCCCCGATATCCCATATTCAACTCCAACAACGAATCCTATATGTTTTACGATCGCGAGTCGGTGCATGATGGTGCATATAACCGCGAGCAGGTTTATCTCAAGCTGATTCCATTTACCATCGATAGTCTCGACAATGCCACAACTGATAATATTCAATTTGACGGTGTGTTTATTTCGACCGGCGTGTTCCCCGATTTTTATGATTACATAACAGTTCAGGAAGATTACTCCCTTGGGTTCAATACAAAAACCCCCGAAGAGGGCTATCCGGTTTGGGATGGCAAGGCTGTTTATAAAGGGCCCATCAGGATGAGCAACCGGGGTCTGAGAGCCGATGGAAGGCTTGAATTCCTTAATGCCACAGTGGATGCAAGAGATATGTTCATGTATCCTGACTCCGCCAGAGGTCATATGAACGCCGTTAATATTGCTGCCAATACCGGAATGGCAGAACACCCCAAGGTAACAGGTATGGATGTAAGAATGACGTTTACACCCTATGATGAAGTAATGAAACTAAGAAACACCACACGTCCATTTGAATTATTTGACGGCCAGGTGAATATGGATGGAGCACTTGCCTTGTCACATTCAGGTATGGATGGAAGCGGTAAACTCCGATTCTTTGGCAGTGAGCTTGTATCTGATGATATCGATTTCAACAACAGCGACTTCACCGCCGATAATTCTGATATTGACGTAATGGCTGCCGATGGAAGAAATCTGGCACTCAGGGCAACAAAATACAATGCTGCTGTGGATATTGGCAATAAAAAATCAAGATTTGAAAATATTCAAAATGCATCAAAACTGGCATTCCAGCTCAGCCGCTTTGATGGCTGGGGTTTCGACTGGACCTGGGATATGGCCAGCGGTTCACTCAACATGAGAAATTCCATTCACGAAACTATTGCCGCATTGGATGTAAAAACCCCTGTTCAATGGATCAACTATGATTTTAGCGGACACGAACTGATTTCTGCGTTGCCTGCACAGGACTCACTTAGGTTTTTCGCGGGTGTGCTGCAGTATGACCTGGCCGAAAATGTTATCCATGCCGATCATGTTAAGATCATAAAGGTGGCTGATGCCGCCGTTTTTCCGCATGATGAAAAAGTAAGAATTCTGCAACGTGCCGAAATCGGAAAACTTGAAAATGCATTAATACTTGCCAATACAGCCAGCCTGAAGCACAGGTTTTATGATGCGGATGTAAATATTGTTTCCCGCTGGAACTATACAGGCAGTGGCATGTATGATTATGCGGATATGACCGGCAAAAAACAGACTGTATTTTTCGAAAATATAAGAGTCGACAGGCAAACCAGAACTACCCTCGCCAATGCCGATATTACACCCGAGATGGATTTTACCATCAGTCCGCAATTCGGATTTAACGGCACCATAGGATTAAGAGCTGAAAGATCAGATTTTACCTTTGAAGGTGCAACACGGATCTTTGCCGATTGTCCCGGCTATCAACCCAACTCCATAAGATTTAAAGGTCAGCTGAAAGCCGACAGTATTTATATACCCCTGGCTGAAGACCTGAGAAACGAAGCTAACGGAAGGATCATTACATCGCTCATGCTTGCCGGTGACTCAGTGCATATTTATCCGGGCCTCTTTACAAGACAGAGACATTATTCCGATCTGGAAATTATTTCTGCCGGAGGTTATTTAACTTACGACCACTCCCTTGGCGAGTACCAGGTAAGCTCTGTTGAAAAACTCCGCAACCAGCAATTGCCTGATAATATTATTTCCATTAATCCCAGCACATGCGTCCTCCAGGGACACGGTGATCTAACCCTTGGCGAAGATCTGGGTCAGTTTAAACTAACCACTTATGGGCGTATTTCGACCGACCTTCAAAAAAATGAAACGGAACTTGATATCGTTTTGGGTGTGGATTTCTTTTTCCTGAACAATGCACTGGCAATTGTAGAGGAGAATATAAGAAATATGAGAGAACCGGAAGATCTCAACCTCAACAGGTTTAAATACACCAGCTTTTTGCATAAAAACCTGGATGGACCAGCAGCACGCCAACTTATGGATGAATATGTTCTTACAGGAAGCTTCAGAAGGTTTCCACCCGAACTGAACCATACCTTCTTTTTCGCTGATGTGAAAATGAAATGGAACGATAAATCACAGTCTTTCCATTCTTCATCACCCATTGGTATTGGCAATATGGAACGATTCCCCATAAACCTGTATCTTGATGGATTTATTGAACTTCGGAAAACCCGTGCAGAAGATATTTTCACAATGGTGCTGATCCCCTCAGGTCTTGCCGCTGAAGGTGTTGGTGTTGACTGGTATTTCTTTACCTATACCAATAACATCCTTCAAACCATCGGTTCCGGAACAGAATACAATGATCTGATCCGCAATGTTCCGCCACGCATAAGACGTATGACTGTTGAGCGCGGTGAAAGACCATTTACTTATATTCTGGCTGCTGAAAGAAGACCATTTGATTTTGTTCGTAGCATGAAACTGTTAAACGATTAAATTTGTAGATTGAAAAATTTAAACGTTTATTAAAAAACTAAAACTGAAGCTATGAACTGGGAGATATACAAAGTGCTGGCATTGGTCGTTGCATATTTATTGGGTTCTATACCTACATCTGTGTGGTTTGGCAAGATCTTTTACAACATTGATCTGCGTGATCATGGAAGTGGAAATGCAGGCGCTACCAATGCCCTGAGGGTGTTCGGCAACCGCGCAGGAGCGCTTATTCTGGTGCTGGATGCACTCAAGGGTTTTGCTGCAGTATACCTCAGCAGATTCTTCCCCGAAGCATCATTTACGTCGGCCAACAACCTTGTAATTTACCAGCTCATACTGGGCTCAATGGCTTTGCTGGGTCATGTTTTCCCACTTTTTGCCGGTTTCAGGGGCGGAAAAGGTATTGCAACACTGGTGGGAATTGTAATCGCACTTTTCCCGCAGGCAGTATTGATATGCCTGGTTGTTTTTCTTATTGCATTTTTGCCTACCCGATATGTATCCCTGGGTTCCATGTCGGCAGCCATTGCTTTTCCTATCATAATAATATTTGTAATGCAAAGTGATCTTACTGCAGAAATTATATTTTCTATTGCCGTAGCCATTTTTGTTCCGCTCACCCATCACAAAAACATAAAACGGCTTTTAAAAGGCCAGGAAAACAAACTTCTGTTTCGTAAAAAGGGAATTGCTGATGAGATGAAAAAGCCCACAGGTTAAAGAGACTTAAAAACTTCCCCGACAATCCTTTTTTCTGAAGCCAACGGCAATGGATAACTTTTACACAGGCCATCCATTGCCGTCAGTTATTACAACCGGATTGTTAGGTATGAACGAACAATTGGCTTAAGCCCTGTTAACTGATACCGGCATAGTTGCGAATAATCATTAAAAAATTCATCCACAGTTTTATATCAGGTGTTAATATTCTTAAAACATCGTGTTTATGCATATTTTATTTACCTTTGAATGGATGTTTTTAACCGGTTGCAAGAAACCCTTACCATTTGATACAAACGAATCATTTTTTGTTATGACCAAAGAGAAGACAAGGGATTCAGGATCAATACAATCCCTTAAAACAGACCTGAGGGATCTTGTGGTGCACAACGACGATTTCAATACCTTTGATTACGTGATCAAAACCCTGATCGAAGTATGTAAACATGAACCCCAGCAGGCAGAGCAATGCACAATGATCATTCATCACAACGGAAAGTGCACGGTAAAATCAGGCGATTACAGTACACTTGAGCCCATGTACAGGGAAATTCTTAACAGGGGTATAACAGCAACAATCGAATAATTAATTACGAATTCAATAAAAATCCTGTTACTTTGCAATTAACGTTTTATTAATTTCAAAAGCATCTAAACAAAAGCAATATGGGCTGGTTAGTAATATTAACTTTAATAGTGATAGGATTGATTTTCCTGTTGCTTGAAATACTGGTAGTTCCGGGTGCCACAGTAGTGGGAATTGTGGGTGCAGCCATGATGGCATTCGGTGTTTATTCGGCTTACACTGCACATGGTACCATAGCAGGCACTTATACCCTGGGCGGCACGCTGCTTTTATCCATCGGAGTACTGGTACTGGCCCTTAAAAGCAATACGTGGAAACGGGCCATGCTGGGATCGGAAATTGACGGCCGGGTTAATATCGTTGAAGCAGAAAGGGTAAACCCCGGCGACGAAGGCATTGCCATTACCAGGCTTAACCCCATGGGAAAAGCCATGATAAATGATGAATATTATGAGGTTACTTCAAAGGATAACCTGATCAGTCAGAATACAGAAATTGTTGTAACCAAAGTGGACGGAAATAAAATTATTGTCAAATCAAAATCAAACTAGAAAATGGAAGCAAACATTGGAATTATTATTGCCATTGCGGTGGTGAGTATTTTGGGTTTATGGATCATCTTTTACTTCATACCCGTAGGATTGTGGTTCTCGGCCCTGGTATCAGGAGTTCGTATCAGCCTTTTACAACTGGTGCTGATGCGCTGGAGGAAGATCCCGCCGGCTGTAATTGTCAACAACCTTATTTCGGCCACCAAGGCAGGTCTGAAACTCAACCGCGATGATCTTGAAGCCCACTTCCTTGCCGGGGGTCGGGTAAAAGCAGTGGTAAATGCCCTTATCAGTGCCGATAAAGCGAATATCAATCTCGACTTTAAAACTGCGACTGCCATCGACCTGGCAGGTCGTGATGTACTGGAAGCGGTGCAAATGTCGGTAAAACCCAAGGTAATCAATACCCCTCCCGTAGCAGCCGTTGCCAAAGATGGTATCCAGCTGATAGCGAAAGCAAGGGTTACTCTCAGGGCTAACATTAAGCAACTAGTGGGTGGTGCCGGTGAAGAAACCATCCTGGCAAGGGTTGGTGAAGGTATCGTTACATCAATCGGTTCGGCCAACAACCACAAACAGGTACTTGAAAACCCCGATAGTATTTCCAAAGTTGTACTTTCCAAAGGTCTTGACTCAGGAACTGCTTATGAGATCTTATCAATCGACATTGCCGATATCGACGTTGGTAAAAACATCGGTGCGATGCTGCAGATTGACCAGGCCAATGCCGATAAGAACATTGCACAGGCCAAAGCTGAGGAAAGAAGAGCTATGGCTGTTGCTGCCGAGCAGGAAATGAAGGCCAAAGCACAGGAAGCACGCGCCAAAGTTATTGAAGCTGAAGCCGAAATTCCCAAAGCAATATCTGAAGCTTTCCGTAGCGGAAACCTCGGTATCATGGACTATTACAAAATAGAAAATGTGAAAGCCGATACAACCATGAGGGATAGTATAGGTAAAACACAGTCAGGTGGTCAGGGAAAAGGAAAATCCAATGATCAGACCAAGAAATAAAAAACCTTAAAATTTTCCTGAATCTAAAAGCCCCGGTGTAACTTTTTCTCACCGGGGCTTTTGCTTATCCTTTCCATTTAAACAATGTTAAATCCCGGACGTTTCACTTCTCTGTAAAGGATCCGGAAAAGTTTTATCTTAAAATCCCTTTATCTTTGTGCTCTTTAAAAAGTAAAACTGAACTCAATTTTTATTTAGGCTTTGAATCTTAACTTTATATTTGATTACCCCTGGTGGTTTGTTTTGCTATGCCTGCTGGCAGGCGCAACTGCATCAGCTCTTCTGTATTACAAAAACAGGACTGAAAATTTCAGCGTGCTGCAAAAAAGACTTATGGCTGCATTTCGCTTTGCGGTTATCAGCCTGTTGAGTTTTTTCCTGCTCTCTCCCCTTCTGAAATTACAGGTAACTCAAAGCCAGGAACCCATCATCCTTTTTTTCCAGGATAACAGCCAGTCTCTTATTGTCGGACCGGATTCAGCCTTCATTACAGATACCTATAATGAAGAAATAAAACGTTTTTTCTCAGGACTGGAAGAGGATTTCACTTTGTATTCCCATGCTTTTGGTGAAGATGTGCGCGAACCTGGTGATTTTAACTACCGGGACCGACAAACCGATATTTCAGAAATCTTCTCTTCCATAGAAACCCGTTATACCAACCGAAACATTGGTGCTGTTGTAATTGCCAGCGACGGTATATTCAACCGTGGGCGCAACCCGTTGTATCAAAGCACTTCATCTTTTGTTCCAATATATACCATAGCATTGGGAGATACAACACCCCGAAAAGACCTGATTATAAACCGGCTTCGGCATAATCGCATCACTTATCTCAACAATATTTTTCCGCTGGAAATTACAGTGGAAGCACGGCAGGCAATGGGTGAATCAAGCAGACTAAGGGTTATTTATGCCGGAGAAACCGTTTTTGAACAACGGGTAAGCTTCAATTCAGATGCACATTTTGAAACCATTACAGCTGAACTGGAAGCCACTGAAACCGGTATAAAAAGATACAGGGTAGAGATTGATCCCATTGATGGAGAAATCACACTGGAAAACAACACTCAGGATTTTTTCATCGAAGTAATTGACAGCCGGCAAAAGATCCTAATCATGACTTATTCTCCTCACCCCGATGTGGGCGCACTGAGGTTTGCCATTGAGGATAACGAAAACTATGAAGTTGAAGTGGCCTTGTTTGATGAATTTGATGGAAGTCTGGAGGCTTATAATCTTATCATCTGGCACCAGATACCCAACAGACAGCAACGAGACCTGTCACTGCTAAATCAGGCCGTGCGCGAAAATATGGCGCAGCTTTTTGTTCTGGGTCCCCAAAGTAATATTACAGGATTGAACCGTTTGCAAACAGGTATTCAGATCAATCTGCGTTCCAGCGGGTTCAATGATTCCAGGGCCGATATCAATGAAAATTTCAATCTTTTCAGTGTAAGTCCAGGTATAAATCAGTTGCTGCCGGTCTTACCGCCACTGAGTACAGCTTTTTCCAGTTATAACCTTGCGCCGGCAACGCAGGTCTTTGCTTATCAGCGAATAGGGAATGTATCAACAGAGTATCCGCTCATTGCTTTTTCGGAAGTGGGAGAAAGAAAAACGGGTATTATTACAGGAGAAGGTATCTGGAGATGGCGCCTTGGAAATTTTGCAAGGGAAGGAAATCATGTAGCTTTTAACGACCTGATATCGCGCATGGTGCAATACCTTTCAGTTGTTGAGGACAGAAGCTTTTTCAGGGTAAACACACAAAATTTCATTTACGAAAATCAACCCGTGATATTCGAAGCAGAACTTTACAACAGAAGTTACGAACTGGTAAACGAACCCGATATCAATCTAACCATTACCAGTGAAGATGGTGTGGAATTCGATTACGTCCCGGCCCGCAGCGGAAATACCTATACACTGAATGCCGGAGTTTTTCCCGTTGGAGAATACCGGTATAGGGCAAGGGTTGAATTTGGCAGGGAAACCTATACATCCGAAGGATTTTTTACGGTATCTCCCATCAACCTGGAAAGCATTAACACAGTTGCCGATCATAGTTTATTATACCAGATGGCACAAAATTCAGGAGCAAAAATGTTTTTCCCCGATGAACTTGACATCTTGCTGGAAGAAATCAGAAACCGCCAGGATATCAGACCTGTGCTTTACACCCAGCACGAATTTGAAGACCTGATCAACCTGCGCTGGATCTTTTTCCTGCTACTGGCGCTTTTAACTGTGGAATGGTTTATCAGGAAATATGCGGGAAGTTACTAAATGGGAAAACGAATATTCGAATATCGAAATACGAAAAGGAAAAATCAAAAACCATAAATCATAATTATTAAAACTCTGCGCTCTTTGCGAATCCTTTGCATCTTTGCGTGGAGCAAAAAAACAATAACTAAATAACTTAACCAACAATGCCCCAAACCCTATTCTACATCATCCTCATTATACTTGTACTCGACTTCCTGTTCGACAGGCTGCTTGATTACCTGAATTCCACAAGATGGAGCAATGAATTGCCGGGTGAGCTCAAAGGAATCTATGATGAAGACAAATACCGAAAATCGCAAAACTATCTGAAGGAAAATATGCGTTTCGGTTTGCTCACATCAGGTCTGAGCTTTATCCTGATCATTGCTTTTCTTCTGATGGGCGGATTTTATTTTATGGATAACCTGGTAAGACAGTATACTGAGCACCCTATTCTTATGGCTTTATTATTCTTTGGCATCATCGGTCTGGCCAGCGATCTGCTTTCCACCCCATTTGACTTGTACCATACTTTTGTGATTGAAGAGAAATTCGGATTTAACCGTACCACTCCCAAAACCTATATTACCGATAAACTTAAGGGATGGCTGCTGGCCATTATACTGGGCGGTGGGTTGCTGGCCATTATTATTTGGTTTTTCCAGTTTGCAGGCAGCTTATTCTGGTTGTATGCATGGGTGTTTCTTACCGCTTTTTCCGTTTTTATGGCCATGTTTTACAGCACGCTTATCGTGCCGCTGTTTAACAAACAAATCCCGCTTGCAGAAGGCGAACTACGCGATGCCATTGAAAAGTTTGCACAAAAAGCCGGATTTAAACTCGATAATATTTTTGTGATTGACGGGTCCAAAAGAAGCTCCAAAGCCAATGCCTACTTCAGCGGAATGGGAAAGAAAAAAAGGATTGTATTATTCGATACTTTGATAGAAGAACACACCACCGAAGAACTTGTGGGAGTGCTTGCCCACGAAATTGGACATTACAAGAAGAAACACATTACAAAAGGGATGATCGTATCAGCAGTTAGCTCGGGGGTGATGTTGTATTTGCTGGGATTATTTGTAAATCGCCCCGAACTGTCGCTTGCGCTGGGTGTTGAGCAACCCAGCTTTCATATCGGAATCATCGCATTTGGCTTACTTTACTCGCCGGTGAGCACACTGCTGGGTATTGCAGGAAATTACATGTCGCGCAGGCACGAATACCAGGCCGATGCCTTTGCCGCTGAGAAATTCAAACCCGAACCCCTGCAGGAAGCCCTGAAAAAACTATCGGTAAACAACCTGAGCAACCTGCGACCCCATCCGATTAATGTATTTGTAAACTACTCACACCCACCCCTGCTGCAAAGGCTGAATCATCTGGAAAAATTCAGGACTGATCATTAATGAAATCACTAAAGCCATGGCCAAACCTCTTGCAGAAACTTTACGCCCGCAATCCCTTGAACACTATCTGGGACAGAAACACCTGGTAGGTGAAAAAGCCGTATTGCGTAAAAGTATAGAAAGCGGAAACATCCCCTCCATGATCCTGTGGGGGCCACCGGGCACAGGAAAAACAACTCTTGCTTTTCTGATTTCGCAGCAATTGGATAAACTTTTCTTTACCCTTAGCGCAATCAACTCAGGAGTAAAAGATGTAAGGGCAGTAATAGAACAGGCCGATAAAGCCGGGGGTAATGCTATATTGTTTATTGATGAGATACATCGTTTCAGCAAATCGCAGCAGGATTCGCTGCTGGGGGCTGTGGAAAAGGGTATCATTACCCTGATTGGCGCTACAACCGAGAATCCTTCATTCGAAGTGATCTCTCCCCTGCTCTCTCGTTGCCAGGTTTATATTTTAAAGGACCTTGATAAAACTGACTTGGTTACTTTGCTGGAAAAAGCCCGCTCCTACCTGGAAAAAGAAACCGGGCGAAAAATACATATCAATGAAAATACTGCACTTTTACGGGTGAGTGGTGGCGATGCCCGCAAACTGCTTAATGCAATTGAGCTGGTAGTCCGCTCTGAACCATCGAACCCATTGGAAATATCTGATCAGATGGTTCTTGATCTTATCCAGCAAAACCTTGCCCTGTATGACAAAGCCGGTGAGATGCATTATGATGTCATTTCTGCCTTTATCAAATCTATCCGCGGCAGCGACCCCAATGCGGCAGTTTATTACCTTGCCCGCATGCTCGAAGGTGGCGAAGACCCAAAATTCATTGCCCGTCGACTGGTGATCCTGGCCTCTGAAGATATCGGCAATGCCAATCCCAATGCGCTGCTGCTGGCCACTGAAGGATTTCAGGCCGTTACAATGATAGGGATGCCCGAAAGCCGGATCATCCTCAGTCAGGTGACAACCTATCTGGCCTGCTCACCCAAAAGCAATGCTGCTTACCTTGCCATCGGCAAAGCCCAGCAAAAAGTAAGGGAAACGGGCGATCTGCCCGTACCGCTGCACCTGAGAAATTCGCCCACCAAACTCATGAAGGAAATCGGCTACGGAAAGGAGTACAAATATGCCCACGATTATCCGGGAAATTTTGCTTACCAGGAATTCCTGCCCCAAAAACTCTCAGGCACTTTGTTTTATGACCCCCAGGATAACACCAGGGAAAAAGAACTCAGGGCCAGAATGAAAGCTTTGTGGAAATCGAAATATGGGTATTGACAGGGGATTGGAAAGATTTAGCCGGGAAAACTTGTTCCGGTTCACGGGAGACAGAAATGATTGAAATAATATTTACAATTAAGAGAGTCAATGCAACCGTTATAAGAATAGCCAGGAGCGAAATGAGGGATGAAATCACATCAGCCGATTTTGTCTATTGTGTTCAACTTAAACAGTTCTATGCTTGATTTGCTTTAGTTTTCTGCCCTTTCTGATAGCATTACTATACGTGTTGCATTGTCAGTCTTAATTTAATTTTTGAAAGAAAATTTATGAAACCGAATGTTTAAAATCTGATGCTGCATTTTTCAAATCTCTTTTGGTTTCTTCGTATTTCGCTTTACCTTTTCCTACCAAATATTCAGCATCTCGTTTCGTGCTATCAAATTTTACTGCAATCGAATTGCGAAATTCATCAAGATTTGATTTCAGCTCATTCATATAATCATGGCTTTTATCCTTGATTTGTTTGCGGGTTTTTGAACCTTTTTGGGGCGCGAATAAAATACCCGATACTGCACCAATCGTAATTCCTGCCAATGTTCCTAATGCTATTCCTTTAAATTTTTTCATAATTGAAATTTGTTTTAAACCCCACCAACCTCCCCAAAGGGAGGCTTGTGAAGCAGATTAATTGATTGTTACAATTTTGATTATTTTGATTTCATTTCCTCACATTTTTTCTGACAGTCAATTGAGTAGTTAAGATTTGTGCGCAAATCAGGTAGTGCTGCTATTGCCCAATTGTTAATATCTATATCGTAACGTTCTTTGGTTGCATCTTCGAAAGTTTTAATTGCGTCTTCGTGATGGCTAACCATTTTATCGGCATACGCTTTGTCAAAATCAGTTCCTGATTTTTTATCTAGCTCTGTGTAAGCATCCTGTGCATCATCGGTAGGTGAAGTTGGAATGGTTATCGATTTTTTTCTGGCAAGTGCAGTAAGATTCTTTTGCGATTTAGTGTACGCATCTTCCATCATTTTTCCTAATTCCTTAACATGGGTTGTACTTCCTTTTTGCTGTGCAAGTTGTCCTAATTGAATTTGTTTCATGTTAATTTCGGCAGCGTTTACAAGAAACTTCGTGTCTTTTAGCTGCTTGTTGGCATCAAATTTTGCTTCGTTGATATCCTGGGCAACGACCTTGGTGTCCTGCGATTTTTGATTATTGCCGCATGAGGCAATCAGTAAAACTGAGGCAACCAATGTTACCATTAGCATTGTTTTTTTCATATAGTTGTACTTTTTCATTTTGATTAAATTTAAATTATTAAAAACTAATTATTGGAATGTGGCAATGAGCCGAATATTAATAATCTTTGTTCCTTGTACTATCGGGAACGAGATGCATGTTTTTATATTTATCTGCTTTAATGAAAGTCATGTTGCCTTCCATATCTATGTGTTCATGTTCTGCAAACCTATTGGCTGACATACCACTGTCAGTGGTCATGTTCTCAACCACTTTTTGTTCTTCCTATTTTAAACTTTTTACTGCTAATGATTATACAAAGGTGATAAACATAAAATGAATGACTTTACACAATAATAAAAAAATATTGTATGATTCACACATTCTTCTTTGAATTTGAAGAAACACCTATGACAAAGTTTTAGATATACAGGCAAAACATTATTAAGATGTTCCATCGATTACCAATAAAAAACAAATATATAATGAGATGAAAAATCAAAGAGGCCTTATGATTTGGTTGGGTTCTGTATTATTTCCCGCACTGGCGTTTTGGATGGTTTTTCAAACACAACTCTTCTTTCTGTATACAATTCTATTTCTAAGAAGTGAATTTTATACTATTTTCAGCTTTTTCCATGTGTGCAATTCGAATTATTTCTCTGGCGATATCCTCAGGCGAAAGAATAAAGTCGATGCACCCGCTGTCTATTGCGGTTTCCGGCATGTCAGGATATGCGGCTGTATCTGGTTTTTGAGCAATGGTAATGCCACCTGCTTCTTTTATGGCGCAAAGTGCATCTGCGCCATCGCCATCGTAACCTGAAACTATTACTGCGATTAATTTGCCGTCCCAGTTCTCAGTGAGGGAACGCATGAATACAGTAATTACGTCGGGCCATCCCCATGGTTTTGAGATGGGTTTCAGACGGAATTCATCGTTAAGCACATGTAAGTCGCGTTTTTCAGGAATAATGAAAACCTGATTGGGAGTGATGTTTAATTTTTCCGTAATGAGTGCGACTGGCATCTGGGTATATTGGGGAAGAACTTCGTGTAGTTTTGTGGCTAACGTTCTCACGTGATTCACAATAACAACGGCAACACCCATATCTGGTGGTAAATTTTCAAGCAATCGGATATAGGTATCCAACCCTCCGGCCGAACCGCCCACGCACACGATTGGAAAGTCTTTTGCGGTATTTTTCGCTTTCATCCTTTATGTTTTAAGTTAACCGGCTGGTGTCTGCTTTCACCTGAATCTGTAATTTAAAGACAAACAATAGGTTCTGCTTTAATTTATTTTGCCCTGGTGGCACCCGTATTAATTCTTTCCATTTTAATGATTTTTCAAACGACCGGTTATTGTTTTCAAAGAAGTTTTTAATTTGTCCAAGGCACCAAAAACAGCCTTTTCATGGGTGTTTGCGTAGTTGATGACTGCGATGGGGTTCATACCTGCAAGTCGGGCTTCCACCATACAGCGTTTATCATTAAACCCGTCCTTATTGCCATCTTCATCCGAGAAATGAACTTCCACCCTGGTTATCTGCTCGCTGAATCTGCTTAGATATTCAGAAATTAAAGAAGTTGACGAAGCTATAAGACCTTTGCTTCCGGTTACATTTTTATCTGTATTGATTTGTATCTGCATGTTTTCTATTTATTTAATATCTGAATATTGCTGCCAGTCCAGTTCTTGAAGGCATCTTATCGGTTGGAAGAACCATCACCTTTCCTCCCATCTTCAGCACCAACTCTCCCATGTCGTCAAGCAGGTCATCAACTTTTGGATTTATCAAATCTTTTTTTTGTGTATTACCCGTTACAAGATTTGTAATTCTGACCGGAATTATCCGGTCGGCTTCAACAATGAGTGTATCAACCCGACCCTCAACAGCCGCCACAGCAACTTCCTTATAGTCATCACTGCCTTTACCATTTGCCGATGCCTGCTCAAACCAGTTAACCAGGCTGTTAAGCTTCAGGGTATACTCTGGTTCCATTTTTTCCCAGGCCATTTTTGCCAGTTTATCTGTTGAAATAGATTTGGGATTGATTGCAATGCTTTCGGACAGCAGAAACGGATTTTTATTTACCTTTTGAAACAAGCTGTTGTGTTCAGGTAAAGCAGCAAGAATAAGCGGCAATCCAGTAGGTTTTGAATATTTCTCGTGAATACTATTCGCAACCACACGGAAAAACCGTTCAGAGTCTTTTTCCACTTCTTCATTTCTGCCACCATGACCGTGGTGCATGCTTGAGTTTTTTCCTCCTGTTCCGCCATATGATGCAACCGTCGAATGTTTGTCGGTCAGATCATCACCAAGGGCTTTTGTTATGGTTCTGGGAATATCAGGCAGAAGTTCAATTTCAACAAGTGAATGACGGTTGCCCTCAAAAAGCCGGATATCATGAAGACTTAAACCCAAAACATGATAGCGGTCAGTGGATTGCAGATACTGCATCAGTGGCTTGGTGTGGAAACTATCGGCCACCATTGCCAGTTCGTCAACAACTATTGGCAAACCTACAATTTTAAACAACGCGGCAGCACTAAAAACAGCCAAACCATTTGATGTATGATTCCATAAACTCTCATCATCAACAAGGGCCTCCAAAGGTTCCAAATGCTTTTTTACTTCATCGGCTGAATATTTCTGCAAAAGTGATTCTTCCAATTGTTTGAGTAGGTTTTTAAATCTGATTGGATCCTGAAGATTTTCAGGATGACTTCGGTGAACAGGCATGTAAAGAGAAAGACATGGGTCCTGTTCTGGGATCAGGAGTTCCTGAATGATTTCTTTGGTGAGAATTTCCATTATATTATTCTGTTTTTAAATTAGTTGCCTTGATTTTAATATTGAAACAATTTTGATGATGTGCTCATTAAATTCATTGATATTTTCGATGTTACCCGGATGGTTCGAATGCTCTCTATTGTTTAGTTTTGAACATTGGATTTTTTTCTGCATCACCTCGCGTTAATCAATTTTATCTGTAACATCTATCTCACAAGAAGTGACTGGAAAGTTGAATTTGGTCTTTTGCCATATAAAAGTAAGTCTGTTATTTTAGGATGATGTTGCACATTTTTTGAAAAAAGTTATAAGATTCACGGGTTTTCTGTAAAACCATTGTTTGGTTGATCCTAATTTAAGGAGGTTCAAATAAATCCACATTCACACCTAGATTATTCTCTTTCAATTGATTAAATATGCAGGACTTTTCGATGAATAAAACGAAGAAGTTAATGGTCGTTTAAACAAAGCAGTTAAACCCTATTATAATTTAGTGTGAATATTCCATCATTTTTCCCAATTCCTTAGCATATTTAAAGTCGTATTGAAGTTTTTGCAATTGAAAAGACAAGAAATATCAATAAACCGGTTTTGAACAGAACATACAAATGTGTGAATATTGTAAATATTTCACTTAATTATATAATACTACCATGAATTGATATGCTTACTTTTGAGCGATATCTATTATATGTGTAGTAATTTAAAATCAGTTTTATGAAAACAGCAGGAATAATATTATTGGTAATAGGAATTGTAGGGACTCTGGTTTTTGGAATACAGGCAATTCAGGATACGGAGACTTTCAGTTTTTTAGGGATTGACATAGGCGTATCGAGCGCTAACTGGACTCCGGTAATAGTAAGTGCAGTATTTTTGTTGGTTGGCATTGTCCTGATGAGTATGAACAAGAAGGCTTTTGCTAATTGAGGGATAAGCATTGGCTAAATTTTGTTCCAATCGGTTGATTTGTCCTTTGGTCTCTATTAAAAAAAAACCCATGGTTTAAACCATGGGCTGAAATTGTTAAAAGCGCTTTTTTGCAAAGGTTAATACGGGTTAAACAATAACCTAATCCCTGTTTAGCGCCCAAATCATAATACCGGCAACAGTTAATAAACTGCCCATAAAAACAACAGCATTAATGCTTCTTTGTACTTTCTTAGCCTTTTTTAGCTGTTTGGATCCAAATCCTTTATCCTCAATAAAGTTTTCAAGTTTCTTTACTCTTCCTTCAAATTCTTCTCTTAAATCCATAATATCAATCTTTTAAGGTTAGTATTATATAGATAACGTTCATAAGGAAGAATTGTTTGGAATGCTTACCACATACTATATTTTTTTTATCCATTGGATAAAAGTTTTGATGAGAAAAAACAGTAGGATTAAGACAGAACATCCCACAAAAAACCATTTGAACATACCTGCAAATGAAGTTAGCCAGGCAACGGGGATACTTTGTCCGGGGTAATTCTGTATCATAATGAGAATTCCTGTGTTCTCCAAAAAATCAAACAACACTGCAATAAAAGGTATTAAGTTGATGATTTGGATGGGGTTTTTGCCGGCGTTGGCTTTCATTTTGAATCTGCTTATAAGCAGCGCCAGAAGTGAACCATAAACCAAAGGATATACATTATCAACTATACCTGTAAACACCATTATTCCTTGTCTTCCATAATCGCCATAACCTGCCAGAACTGCATGGGCAAATTCAGGAGTAAATCCGAATTGTAAATCCAGCAATACATGATCCTGCAGACCATATAATTTGGAAAAATACGGGAAAATAAAAGCATTAAAGGAAAGAAACACCGCCAGGAGAAGGAGTAAAACCAGATTACTTTTACTCTTTTCGTAAAACCATGATGACAAATTATAAAACAAATCTTTCATTTCTCAGGGTTTATATCGCTGTTTGTAGTTTAAATGGCGGATGATGCGTTTTAATTCTTCAATTATTTTTTCCAGTTTTCCGAAATATAATTAATGGCTTCCTGGATGTCCATATCGCGGGTACCCGAACCGGTGCGCAAGTAAAACTTTTTACTGTTCCCCTCCTTCACGTAGATGGGAAAACCGGCACGTTCAACAATTATCCTGCATACTTCCATCTGGTTATGGGAGTGAAAAACCAAACGGATATACTTACAGGCAGCAGTTCCGAGTTTTTCTGACACAGAACTCATTAACAGTTGCTCAAAACCGTCTTTATCTTTTCTTTTTAATGTTTGATAATCATTCTCTAACCCCAAGATGGTGCCGTCGTCGCTCACTCCCAGTAACAGTGTGCCACCACCGCTGTTCATAAAACCGGCAAGGGTTTTCATTACTACCGCTTCCAAAGCTTTGTTAACGGTCTTTTGCTTTAAATCATACCGATACGACGATTTAAACTCAAGAATATTACTTTCGCCCTGGGCAATTAGAGGAAGCAACCCCTGATTCAATTCACTCAGAAGTTGATTGATTTCAGCACGTCTCTCTTTAAACCTTGTGTAAAAGTGCACAAATAAGGCTACACTGAGAATGCCAAACCCGGAATAATAAATAAACCGGATAGGTGTTCGCAACAATAAAGTATCCAAAAGTTTTCCTAAAAGAAACGTAACGGGACCCCTTGCAGTTCCCCTTTCAATGTATTCAATGTACGAGGCGAACTCTGACAAAGGCAATAAAATAAAAATGCCAAATACCACACCTGAAAGAATTATTCCGGGGTATTTTATAACTGGGTTAAATTTCATTTTTCCGATTGAAGTTTATTTGTACAGCAAACATTTATTGTTTTTCAATTGACATCGCGGATGCAGCGCACGCTGAAACCTGCCCGCTTATCGCCGTAACCCCTGTCAACGCCATAGTAGCCGTGGTAAATATACCACCCAAAACCTGCTTCTTCAGATACCTCTGCTGAAGACCAGAACAAAGCGTTGGCGCCTTTGGTAACAAAAGTACCACTGGCATGTCGGTTGCCTCCGGGCAGGGCGCCGAATCCAACCTGATCGGTTCCATAATTCACCGAAAAGGTCTCCCAGCGCGGATGTTCCATAGTATCAAACTCTCCGCCTAACGGTGAACCTACCTGCCGCCGCGATTTGAGTTTGTTGCCCATTTGTTCACCTACATAACCGGTAAGGTAGAGCCAGTCGTCCTCATCGGGCATGCGCCATCCGGCAGGGCACAGACCATCGGGATGGGTTACCGCATACCAGTTGTACAAGGCCCCGTAGGTTGCTCCGTTGGACTCATCGTTGTCATACCAT
>JAHYJP010000048.1 GCA_019429055.1 Bacteroidales bacterium | reverse complement strand
AACCGGCTTCGCGGAGTTTGGTAGTAATATCTGCGATTGAATATCCGTCGCGCACATGCTCTTCGATGAAAGACTCATCATGCTCATGATTTACCCCGGAACCCCCTTTGTCAGAAGGTGTGCTGATGAGCAAAACTCCGCCGGATTTGAGCGATGCATGAAAGTTTTTGAACACCTGTACATCCTCTTCTATGTGCTCCATAACATCTACCGAGAGAATAAGATGATAAGTTTCAGGGTTTTTGTATTGTGTAAGATCGGCAAGTTTAAAAACGGCATTGTGAACCCCGGCACGTTTAAAAAAATGATTGCAGTCGTCAACCTGCTCATCTTTTAATTCTATTCCGGTGATTTTCCAGGTCGGATTTTTTCGTGCCATATACCATGAATACTGACCGAAACCGCTTCCGGCGTCAAGAATTTCCAGATCCGGACTCTGTGCTTGGGTGCTGAAAAATAAGCGCAGTTCGCTGTGTACATGCCAGGCCCGCAACAGCAGCAGATCGAGTAATTTATAAAATACCTTTCTGAAAAAAACACTGCGGTTAAAAAACCTGCCCAGGGAAGCCTTTATGGGGTCGTATTGCATGGTAGTTATTATTCCTTCAGAAGCTTTTCAATATTTTCAATGTAATCCAGGCTGTCGTCAACGAAAAATTGCAGCTGTGGTACCTGTCGGAGCTGGTTTTTTATTCTCATGCCCAGTTGTTTGCGTATTTCTCCGGTATGCGATATAACCAGTTTAAGGATTTCTTCGGCATCGGCACCAAATATGCTCAGGTATACTTTGGCCAGGGCAAGATCGGGCGTTACCCTTACCTGGGTAACGGTAATCATGGCGCGCCTGAATAAATTGGGAGCTTCCCGCTGAAATATCTCTCCAAGGTCTTTCTGAATCAGTTTGTTTATTTTTTTCTGGCGGTTGGTTTCCATAGCTTAAGCAAATTTTACTGCAAATATAAAGGATATAAACCAACAATATCCGGGTTTTGCCTGTTAAGTGTTTAAAATTACAAAAACATTAAAAACTCAAAAAGTATATGAAAACGAGAAAGGAAAAAGATTCATTGGGCATTGTAGAAGTACCTGCTGATAAATACTGGGGCGCCCAAACCCAGCGCTCACTGCAAAACTTCAGGATTGGAAAGGAAAAAATGCCCGAAGAAATTATTCATGCTTTTGCTGTTCTGAAAAAAGCTGCAGCCATTATCAACGAAAGAATGGGGGTTCTTAAAACCGAAATCTCAAAATCCATAATTCAGGCCTGCGACGAAGTTCTTGCAGGTAAGCTCGACGGGAACTTCCCGCTGGTTGTGTGGCAAACCGGCAGCGGCACGCAGTCGAACATGAATCTTAACGAAGTGATTGCCAACAGGGCGCATGAGATACTGGGCGGAAAGCTGGATGACGAAGTTAAGAAAGTACATCCCAACGATCATGTCAACAAATCGCAGTCATCCAATGATACTTTCCCCACAGCCATGCATATTTCTGCCTACAAGCTCATTGTGGAAGAAACTATCCCGTCTTTGAGGAGACTTAAAGAATCTCTCAACCAAAAGGCTGTTGAGTATAATGATATTGTGAAAATTGGTCGTACACACCTTATGGATGCTACACCCCTTACCCTGGGACAGGAATTTTCCGGCTATGTTTCTCAACTTGAACATGGAATAAAGGCACTCGAATCCACATTGGATCATTTGAGTGAGCTGGCGCTGGGTGGCACAGCTGTGGGTACCGGTATCAATGCTCCCAAAGGTTTTGACCGGGAAGTGGCAGAGGTAATTGCCAAACTTACGGGCCATCCGTTTGTTACCGCTCCCAATAAATTTGAAGCTTTATCGGCCCACGATGCCATTGTTGAGACCAGCGGGGCACTGAAAATGGTTGCCATCAGCCTGATGAAAATTGCCAATGATATCAGGTTCCTGGGTTCAGGTCCGCGTTGTGGTTTGGGAGAGTTAAATCTACCTGCCAATGAACCCGGTTCATCTATAATGCCCGGCAAGGTAAATCCTACACAGTCGGAAGCATTAACAATGGTTGCTGCACAGGTTATTGGCAACGATGCAGCCATTGCAGTGGGAGGGATGAACGGACATTTTCAGCTTAATGTCTTCAAACCCGTTATGATCTACAATCTGTTGCAATCGGCCCGCTTACTTGCCGATGGAGCAGATTCATTCAGGTTTAATTGTGTTGAGGGTATTGAACCTAATCTTTCCCGGATTGAAATGCACCTGAAAAATTCCCTGATGCTGGTAACCGCACTGAACCCTCATATTGGTTATGATAATGCGGCCATTATAGCCAAAAAAGCTCATCAGGAAAATAAAACTCTGAAAGAAGCTGCCATTGAATCGGGGTTGCTTTCGGATACAGAGTTTGATCAATGGGTTGATCCTTCCAAGATGATTTAATCAACTTCTTAATTGATGGAATAAAAAAAGAGGCTGCCTTTTGGTGCCTCTTTTTTTATTTTGGAGATAAGTTATGCGATTAGGTTTTAATATTCCCAGACATCAAGCTCAAAGTTCCGGATATCATTTTTGATTTTTTCAGCTTCAAGCAGCTGATCCAGAGTGTACTCAATGTATTCGTTGATTTGTCTGTCGTATACATTTGACTCCTTGTACACATAGCTGTTGAACATGCGGCGCATAAAGAGGTCGTCAAACGACATTCTTTGCGCATCGTTCCAGCGGTTAAACACGGGAGAATTCACCAGCACATTACGTGCTTCGGGGAAATACACCCAGAACAGAGGCTGGTCGCCAAGGCTTTCACCGGTTTGCGGGTCTATCCTTTCCCGAACGGGGCATATGCCAATGATTCTTACATCAAGTACCGAACGCTTGGAATCAAAGAACCAGTCTTCCTTAACCCGGTATTTGGTAACATCCTCTGTTGAGAGAGGAATTACAATAAGTGAATCATATTCCTCATAGGGTGGTTCAGGGCGGGTAAACCTTCTGACTTCCTGGCGGGCAAAATTGCTTCGGATCTCTTCCGGGGTCAGGGGCATTGTAAACTCATCATCCTCATAGGCACGCATAGAACCTTCGTTTATGGAACTGATAAGCACCTGCATAAGGCTTTGCCTGTCATCGATAGTGGTGGTGGGGAAATACAGCGGATGATTGATTTTTTCTCTGAGGTCAATCACCTGCCAAACTCTTTTCTCCCACAAAATATCGGCCTGACGCACGTATGGAAGTTGAATGGGTCTTTTCTCTTCAATCCATACTCTGTTATAAAAACCATCTCTTGGAGCCACTCCGTCAATTACCTGAGCCATAAGGCCGGCAGAAGAAAAGAATGCTGCAAGGGTGAAAACTAATGCAAATTTTATTCTGGTCATAACTAAACCTCCGTTATTTATTTTGTTTACTGAATTCTGAATACCATGGGCGGAAGGTTACGCACTCTGCCGTCATCACCAACTGCCTGTATATTTTCAAACTGGAATCGTTGTCCCCTTGTAGAACGCCTGATGGCGGCTTCCATTTCGGGTGTTTGCAGGTTTGAATTGGATCGCCATTCCTGGAAATCACCTGCGACTGTTGTGTTCATTGAGAAAGATGTGATACGGAAATCCATGCGGAAATCAAAGTCTCTCATCCTCGGGATCAGGGGTTGTCCTGCAAGCACATCGCGTGCTATGGCGCCTTCACTTTGTCCGGCAATTTCCGGATAGGGGTCTGGCACTGTTCTTACCCTGAAAGTTTGCGAACCCATCTGGCGAAGGGTTCCGTCAACCCGAGCCATAAGCGTAACAGTAACGTTTTGATTAACGTTGTGGTCAGAGCTGATGCGAACATTATAACCGCCACCTGCACGGGGTACCATTCTGTTTCCTGCGCCGCTGATGCGAGGTTCAATATTTCCGCTGGGGATACCGGGTACGGAAACCGAAACCGGGTTATCTACACCAATGTAAAATACATTCATAGCGTCGGCACTTACAGTAGCTGTAGGGCGTTGTACAATATAGTCGCCTGAGAAGTCATATTCCTGTATACCTCTTGGTCCAATAACTCTAACCTTGCCTCTATAGGTTTGTAAACCTTCAGATGTCGCGGGAATACTCAATCTTCCGCCTTCAATGGTTCTGCCACCAATGATCACTTCAGGGTGTTGTCTTGAGTCGAAGGCAGCCACAATAACATCTGCTTCAAATCTGTCACCCTGCAAAACGATCTGGCTTCTGGGTATAACCCTTGCTTCAATTTTGTCGAAGGTAAAGTCATCGGCTGTAATGGCTGCATAAAGCTGGCTTGATACATCAAACTCTGCATTACGCACTTCAGTAACCAACCTGCTGAGATTGGTAGCGGCAGCAACGGGGGGTTGCCTGTCGAACATAGCTGCCTGCCATGTAACTGCATTGCCACCTTTGTCATAAAAGGGTCCTTCAGTATCCAAACCGAGTTGAATAGCATCACGGAACTGTTCGGGGAGCTGGCCCACAAGAAATTCCTTGTATTCATCGATCATGGTTCTGAGTTTATAAGCTCTGGTTCCCGGACCGCCCGGCTGAATGGTTACTGCAGAGCCTCCTTCAATGGGTTCTGTTAGCCAGAAAGCTGATGATCTGCTGTAATTCTCTTTGGCCTTCATATCTATCAGACGCAGAGTATCTGCTGCTTCAACAGATATGTTGTCTACATTTGCAATCATTTCTGTACGGGTATCCAGGATAAACTGTACTAGTTCTTCGGCAACTTCCTGAACTTCCATGGCACGGGAATAGAAAGGTTCTACCCTTTCTTCCGAAAGTGCTCTTTGTTTTCTGAAGTCGTCATAAACCATGTCTACTTTTCGGCCAAAGTTCACATTGGTTTGCTGTAACCCGTCATCAACAAGAACAAATGCATCGAGTACCTCCACTGATACGTTAAGGGCCAGAAGAGCCGTTAACACAAGGTACATCATACCGATTAGTTTTTGCCGTGGGGTTTGTCTGCCTCCTGCCATAATTATTTCCTGTTGTATTGTTTATAAGTTATAAACTATTTCCTGAAAAAGTTTATCAGTAACGTTTATTAAATATTATCTGGGAGCATTGAAATTCATTGCGGTAAGCATATTACCATATACGCTGTTGAGAGCGGATATATTTTTGGTAAGAGCTGCCATTTCTTCCTTATATCTTTCAGTGCTGCCTGCTGTTTCGTTGATATTTTCAACCAGTTTTCCGAATGACTCCTGTGCTTTGGCTGTGCTCTGGTATTGAGCATCAGATGCCTGCAGTTGTAATTCATACACAGCGTTAAGAGCTTCCAGATTTTGGGCTGTTTTCTGCAATTGATCTGTATATTTTGAACCCTGAGAAGTTGAGCTTTCAAGTGCATCAACGGTTTTCATCAATAACTCTGAACTCTTGCCATAGTTGGCCGCCAGCTCATTGGTATAACCTGTAATATTTTTGATACTCTCGTTATATTCCTGTGATGTTTTCAGATTTTCTTTTACAGAAGCAGCAGTATCTTTATAGGTTTCACCGAGCTGGTTCATAGAACCCACTGCATTGCGAAGACTGTTAGCATATTCTTCTGAAAGGCTCAGGTCATGCTTGAGATACTCGTTGGTGTTTTTATAAGACTGGCTTAATTCAAGCACAGATTGTGACGCGACTTCCATGTTCTGGATATAGCTTTGTGTTGCCAGAGCAGCATTGGAAACATCAGCAAGTTTGGACGCATTATTACTGAGATTCTGAAGTCCTTTACTAAGGTTCTCGATCAGTTCAGGCCCGATATTGGCTTCCTCAAGCATCCTGTCAAGGTTGGAGGACAGTGCAATACTTTGTACATTGGTGGTACCTGCAACCAGATTTGCACCTCTGCGATCTTTTTCAATACCTTTAAAGTTATCATCTGTTTCAATACCAGCCAGTTCAGGGTAAACAAGAGACCAGTCTGGTTCTTCATGAGGTTTTTCGAAGCCGGAAAAGAAGAAAATAATTGCCTCAGTTCCCAATCCGATGATCAGCATGTATTCAGCTCCGGGATAGTGGTTGATTTTGAATAAGGCACCAAGGATTACCAGGGATGCACCCCATCCATAAAGCCTTGACATTAAGGTTCTGAATCCTTTAGATTGTGCAAATTTCATAGTTTCTCAAATTGAAATTTATAAATAATGTTGAACTCAAATTAAAAGTGTGGATTTATGCCAGATGTTAATATACATTGGATGCTCTTCTGCCATCGCTCCTGTCTCTTCCGGGATAAGTTTGTACGCAGCGGAATCCAATATATGATTTAGCAGTATCCTGATATTCATAATTACGTGAACTTACCTGTAGCATGAAGCCTACATCTTTCCATGAACCACCCCTGATGGCTTTACGCTTTAAGGTAATTGGATCATCGGGTTGTGCTTCGTAATGATAGTGCATATTCATATCATGTCCGAAGATGTAGAATGATTCATCCCAGGCGTTGATGGTCCATTCAGAAACGTTACCTGCCATATCATAAAGGCCGTAATCGTTTGGTG
This sequence comes from Bacteroidales bacterium, assembly GCA_019429055.1. Lineage (GTDB taxonomy): Bacteria > Bacteroidota > Bacteroidia > Bacteroidales > UBA7960 > SKVR01. The sequence goes on along the minus strand of JAHYJP010000048.1, from coordinate 15,753 downwards.
GATAGTGACCCACGATGATGGTCTGGAATCCTCCGTCTGCTACGTAGTTACCTCTGAGAGGCTTAAAGTTGGCCAGGAAGCATCCGTCCATATTGCGGGTATATGGACCACCCCATGGGTAGGGGTTGAGATCAAGACCTCCTCTTGCAGCATATTCCCATTCTGCTTCTGTGGGAAGTCTGAATTCCTGTGCAAATGGTCTGGCTCTGCTTGATAAGTAGTTATTTAAGAAATTGGTTCTCCAGATAGTGAATGCTCTTGCCTGTGACCAGTTTACACCGACTACCGGATAGTGGTCGTAGGTAGGATGCCAGAAATAATACTGGGTCATGGGCTCGTTGTAAGCATAACTGAAATCATGTATCCAGGCCAATGTATCAGGATATACATGTGTTTGATATTCCATTACGAATTCGTTCCTTGGTGTGTTTCTTTCGGATCTTCTGGCCGCACGGTTGATATCAATAATATGATAACGATAGATAAGTTTACGTGAGTCAATTTCCCTTCTGCGGAAGAAGCGCTCATGTTCGGGAAGAAACAGTTCTTCCAGAATCTCGCGTTCTTCTTCACCATCCCAGCGAATCCTTTGCCTCCAGTTGATCAGAGGCGGGTCAATGAACATTCCGTCCTTTTCCGTGATCAGGTGATCTTCATTGATATCTGCAAGAAGCATATGGGCGAGTGAATCGCGAACCCAGTATACAAACTGCCTGTACTGGTTGTTCGTAATTTCGGTTTCGTCCATGTAAAATGCAGGCAATGAAATGGTTTTGGTAATTGCATTTTGTGAATATGCAATATCCTGATCTGATGGGCCCATGTTAAAACTTCCCATGGGAATGAATACCATTCCAGGAGGATCAGCATAAAAACCATCCGGACGGTTTTGTACACCGGTTAAATGACCGCGGCCTGAACGATCACAACCAGTTACAATTACAACTAATGATGCAATAAATAATAACCTTTTCATGTTAATTACAGATTTTATGACCACTAACTATCTTTTTCTATTTTATAGATTGTTAAACGTATTAAAAAAGGAACAGGTTTCAAAAAAGTTTTTTTAGGTTTTATAAAAACCTGACATTCCTGTGAGTTTCTGTTATTTTTCCGATATCGAGATCAAAACAGTATTGAAGCATTATTTCGTGGCTTCCGTAGCTCCTTCCGCTTCTGCCTAACGGCGAAGTGGTAATATCATAGGAGTAGCCAAAACTGATTTGCTCGAATGTTAGTCCCAAAAATATAACGGCAGCATCTTCAAGCCTATAACTAACGCCACCCCAAAAACGATTATTGTATGTTATGAGTGCGTTAACATCGGTTTGGAAAGAACCGAAGTCGGATTTTACCAGTACAGAAGGGCTTACAATAAATGCCGGTTGCGATGGCAATATATAATTGTATCCCGCTGTAAGATAAATGTGTCTTCTGAGTTGATGCCCGGCACTGCCGATTTCTCTTGTTGGCTGTGAAAGCTGACTTATTGAGATGCCTGCCCATGCCTGATCGTCCATTTTGTAGAATGCACCGAGAGCAAAATCAACAAACATCCTTGACTCTTCTGCTGAGCCGGTTAATGCCGGGTCTCCATCATTTATCGGATTGAAATTGGAAAAGTCAATGCGCTTGTCAAGAAAACCAACCTGGCCTCCGATACCCATGGTACCATAGTTTAAGTCAATATGGTAGGCATAAGCCAGTTTAACACCAAGTGCTGTTTCAAAACCCAGCTGATCCTGAATAAAGCCTAAACCTAAACCCCCTCTTATAAAAGGTATGGGTGCATCAATATTAAAGCTGTATGTTTCAGGATTTACACGGGTGCCCTCTGCATCCCTGAAGCCAACCCATTGCTGGCGGGCGAGAGCGGTGGCACAAATTGCAGATCTTAAACCTGCAAAACCTGGGTTAATACCCATGTTGTTAAACATGTTGTGGCTGAATTGAGCTTCCTGTTGTGCTGAAACATCATCGCAAATAGTAAAGAGTGCTATAAAAAGTGCAGCGATGGTGTATTTTTTCATTTAAAGTCCTTTTTGTATTTACTCAATTCAGAAACGCAGAAAAGTCTTAAAAATTGAATGACCTGAAAGAATATTTTAGTCATCATTTCCAAAGGCGTAAAATTACAACAAATTTCTTTATCAACAAGGTGCTGTTAATTATTTCTGGAACCAATATTTCAAAGAACATTTTGAAAATCAAAGAATTGCAAAATGACCTTGCGGAAATTAAGCTTTACAAATATATGAACTAAGCCAAAGGAGCTTATCAGTAATATTACTTGTTTTCAAACCGAAGAAATTACACGGAATATCAGACCATTCCTTATGATTACCTGTTTATTACTGAAAAATGTAATATAAATGCCTGAAAGAACGAAATGAATGAAGCGGATATGGCTTTTTCCTTTTAAGATATCTGTTACATGAACTTCTGATACACCTGCCACCATTTTTCGGGCAATTGTTCATTGCAGGCATCCTGGTATTCGTTGTAGGAGCAGGGAACCAGGAACTGTCTTTCGTATTTCGACTGTAACCCCTGGGTAGGTACTTCCATCCACCACCGATCGCTTACTTTACTTTTGTAAAAAACGATTTCGTTTTTAAACTCTTCCATTGATACCACGTATTTGACATATGATCCGGAGTCTTTTCGCTTGCGATCGGGGAAGTCATTTTTACGGTTGTAGAAACCTTCCATGAAATACCATATCATTTGGGCAACCAGGTGAGCTGATTGTTCTCCGTTATCAAAGGCGGGGTTTAGTTCATAAAATCCAATGGATGAAAGTTTATCGCTCAGACCGGCATAACGGGTGATCTGGCAGGCCTCTTCGCCGTAAAAACCGTTGGGCGACGCGTTGGCATTTCCGGGTGCATCCGATTGTCTGATACTGCTCATATCGAAACTAAGCAAATCGGCATTTCTCACAATAGGCTCAACCTCTTCCATGTTTTTGCGCACTAGTCCAAGCCTGTAAACGTCGAAATACAATTTATTCATCAGCTCAATGGCATCCTGATCAACGAAATAAGTCTGGTAACCGATATTGGTGTAGTTGAAAAGGAAGTTGGGCTGATGGGTAAGTATTTTATTCAGGAAGTTATGGTTGGAAATTTTGTCTTCATTTAACCCCAGGTCGAAAGATGCATCTACTGAAACGATATTAATGATCTGCCCAAGTGATTCATATGCCCGGTAATTGGCATAGGTAATATCCTGGCTTCCACCAATAATAACAGGTACGATCTTTTTTTCGAGCAATTCTGCCACTACGGTTTTAACTGCAAAATAGGTGTCTTCAGTAGTTTCTCCCTGTTTGATATTTCCCAGATCGGTAAGCTTTGTTTTAAAAGGTCCCTGGAATAAGTTATACAGATACTTTCTCACATAATCGGGCGCAAAAGCGCAGCCCTGATTATCCCGTGCATTGCGGTCTTCTTTTACTCCGATTATAGCAATGTCAGTATCTTCCAATGAAGGAAAAGGTTTGTCGGGGAGGTAGCTGTTGATAACATTTCCCAATAACAACGGGTGTGACTTTTCGGGAATAATAAATTTCTGGGTTTCTACGGGCACGAAATAATCAGCAATATCCATAGCAGCATTAAGGTGTTAATTTTTTTTCCTGGTACTTGCTTGTTTTCGTGTTGTACGTGTTTTTTTTGTAGAGGTTCCTTCTTTTATTATTTTTACGCATTCTTCGAAGCTAAACTCCTGAGGATCTTTGCCTTTGGGAAGCTTATAGTTTTTCCCGCCGGCTGAAAGATATGCACCCCATCTGCCTTTGAGTATCTTAATATCTTTGTCTTCCGGAAATTCGCGAATGATCTTTTGCCGGTCGCTTTCACGTTTTTCTTCAATAATTTCTACTGCTCTTTCAGATTCAACACTAAGTGGATCGTCGGATTTCGGGAGTGAATAGAATTTGCTGTCGTGCCTTATATAGGGTCCGAACCTTCCCACAGCAGCAACCATATCTTTACCTTCATACTGGCCTATTGTACGTGGAAGTTTGAAAAGATCAAGTGCATCTTCAAGGGTTATGGTTTCGAGACTCTGATCTTTGCGCATGCCTGCAAACTGCGGCTTTTCTTCATCTTCTGCATGCCCGATCTGCACCATGGGGCCAAAACGACCTATGCGGGCTATCACATCTTTGCCCGTTTTCGGATCCTTGCCAAGGATTCGTTCGCCACTGAACTTATCTGCATGCTGCAAGGTTTTTTCAACTTTGGTGTGGAAAGGGTTATAGAAAGTATCAATAACCTTTGTCCATTCTTTCATTCCCTGGGCAATATCATCAAATTCCTTTTCCACATCAGCTGTAAAGTTGTAATCCATTATTTCCCTGAAGTATTCCATAAGGAAACCATTAACTACTATTCCTATATCAGTGGGGAACATTTTGTTTTTTTCTGCTCCGGTGATCTCGGTTCTGACGGATTCTTCAATCCTGGCGTTCTTTAAAAGCAGATGGTCGTATTGTCGTTTTGTGCCTTCGCGGCTTTCTTTAACCACGTACTCCCTTTTCTGAATTACTGAAATGGTTGGAGCATAAGTTGAAGGACGACCAATGCCCAGTTCCTCAAGTTTTTTTACCAGGCTGGCTTCGGTATATCTAGGCGGGTGCTTGGTAAATCTTTCCTGGGCAACAATCTCATTCATTTTTAATGGCTGATTTACCTTCAGGGGAGGAAGGATTCCTTCTGTGGTTTCTTCGTCTTCGTCGTCGGTTGATTCAAGATAAACTTTCAGGAAACCATCAAATTTAAGTACCTCTCCGGAAGCGGTAAATTTTTCATCAGCAGTTGAAATATCAATGGTTACATTGGTTTTTTCAAGTTCAGCATCGCTCATCTGCGATGCCAGTGTCCGTTTCCAGATCAGTTCATAAAGCTTCCTTTCCGATTCATCAGCGCCTGCCTGTGTGTTGGTCATGTAGGTAGGCCTGATGGCTTCGTGCGCTTCCTGGGCACCCTTTGATTTGGTGGCGTATTTTCTGATTTTGACATATTCTTTCCCGAAATTCGTCTCAATCAGTTCCTTTGCCATGGCAATGGCGGTATCGGAAAGATTTACCGAGTCGGTTCTCATGTAGGTTATCTTTCCCGATTCATAGAGTTTCTGTGCCACCATCATGGTGCGCGAAACCGAAAACCCCAGTTTTCTGCTGGCTTCCTGCTGAAGGGTCGATGTGGTAAAAGGTGCTGCGGGTGATTTTTTTGTGGGTTTGGTTTCCACATTCTCTACCTTATATTCTGCAGATTTGCATTTTTCAAGAAACGCCAAAGCCTGCTTTTTGTCTTTGAATCGTTGCGGTAGTTCGGCTTTTACGATCACCGGCTGGCCATTATGCAATACTTCAAACAGAGCTGTAACTCTGAAAGAACCGGTGGAATTAAAATCCTGTATTTCCTTTTCTCTTTCCACAATAAGCCTTACGGCCACCGATTGTACACGCCCTGCAGAAAGTGATGGTTTCACTTTTTTCCACAATAAGGGAGATAGTTCAAAGCCCACCAGCCTGTCCAGAACCCTTCGTGCCTGCTGCGCATTAACAAGATTGTTGTCAATACCACGGGGTTTTTCAATGGCATTCTGAATGGCACTTTTGGTTATTTCGTGAAAAACAATGCGTTTATATTTTTTTTCGTCTAGTTTAAGACTTTCGGCCAGGTGCCATGAAATGGCTTCTCCCTCGCGGTCTTCATCAGTTGCAAGCCACACAACTTCCGCTTGTTTGGCTAGCTTTTTCAGTTCACTTACCACACTCTTTTTATCTTCAGATATTTCGTAAATGGGTGTGAAGTTATTTTCAATGTCAACTCCTAGTTTGGTCTTCGAAAGATCGCGCACATGACCGAAGCTTGATTTTACAAGAAAATCCTTTCCAAGAAAACCCTCAATGGTTTTGGCTTTCGCCGGAGACTCAACAATAACAAGGTTTTTAGCCATAATTTCCTACTCTTTGGTTCGCGTTAAAGCTTGCAAAACTACTTAATAAAAATGAAAAACAAATTTTTCTTCAGGTTTGTACATAACCAAAAAAGCAATGGTATTGTTTTCCCGCATCATTTTTCATGCTCCGAAAACCAGGTAAAACCCACAGCAAAAGGGTGGTTCTTTAGCACAAGTGTGATGCAGTTTACCCCAAAATTTCTTTTTCGTTTCTTAAAGTTCATAAAAAATGCAAATTAAAACAAGCAGGAAATGAAATGAACCCTGATTCAAAAACAAAATGCCTTTTTAAGCCTGAAAAAATAAGTAATTTTGCAGTCCAATACCGAAATAGAGTTTTTACCATTAATTGAAATCTGAATCTTGGAAAAGAAAATATATATAGAGACCTATGGCTGCCAGATGAATTTTTCTGACAGTGAGATTGTAGCATCTATCATGACAGAGAATAATTACAGTGCTACCCGTGATGCAGAAGATGCGGATATCATCTTTATCAATACTTGTTCCATTCGCGATAATGCCGAGCAAAAGGTCCTCAACCGGTTGAAACAACTGCAGGTGCTGCGCAAACAAAAACCTAACCTGGTGCTCGGGGTGCTGGGGTGTATGGCTGAGCGGCTTAAGACCGAGTTACTTGAAGAGGCCGCCACCGGGTCGAGAGTTGATATGGTTGTGGGCCCCGATGCATACAGAGATCTGCCACAGCTTCTTCTTGACGTGGAAAGTGGTCATAAGGCAGTAAACGTGATACTTTCAACTGAAGAAACCTATGCTGATATTACTCCTGTAAGATATGCAAGCAATGGGGTATCTGCATTTATTTCTATTATGAGAGGTTGCGAAAACTTCTGTACTTATTGTGTGGTCCCCTATACCCGGGGCAAGGAACGAAGCCGGAATATGAAAAGCATTCTTTCGGAGGCACACGATCTTTTTGAAAGGGGATTTCGTGAAATAACCCTTCTTGGGCAAAATGTGAATTCCTATCAGTATGAAGATGAGAAATCGGGCAAGACCATCACCTTTCCCGAATTGCTTGAAGCTGTTGCCGCCATTGATCTTTCCCTGAGGGTAAGATTTGCCACGTCGCATCCCAAAGATATGTCGGATGAATTATTGCAGGTTATTGCCCGGAATGAAAATATCTGCAATTCCATACATTTGCCCGTACAGTCGGGAAGCTCGGCAGTTCTGAAAAAGATGAACCGAAAATATACCCGCGAAGGATACCTGGAGCGGATTGCAGCCATAAAATCCATAATTCCGGATGCAGCGATTTCGACTGATATTATTGCAGGCTTCTGCAGCGAAACAGAAGATGATCATAAGCAAACCATCAGCCTGATGGAAGATGTGGGTTTTGATTTTGCTTACATGTTTAAATACTCTGAGAGGCCTGGTACCATTGCCGAAAAGAAGTTTGATGATGATGTACCGGAAGATGTAAAATCGCGCAGGCTGCAGGAGATCATTCAACTTCAGAATAAACTTTCATTACGAAGCAATCGTGCTGATATTGGAAAAATATTTGAAGTACTTGTTGAGGGGAAATCCCGTAAGTCGGAGAAAATGGTTTCGGGGCGAAACAGCCAGAATAAAATGGTGGTTTTCCCCGATAAGGGCTATAAGCCGGGCGATTATGTAATTGTAAAAATCAGGGACTGTACCTCGGCAACCCTGAAAGGAGAAGCAGTATAAATCCGGTTTAATCTTCCTTTTGTTTGATGTAATCCATTAATGCAGAAGCCACAACCAGGTCTTCACGGTTGGTGATTTTTATATTTTCCCGGTTTCCCTCGTTAATATATAGTCTTTCGCCTGTACGCTCCAGAACGGATGCATCATCGGTAAATGAAGGGTCGTAGTTTACATGATAAGCAGCCTTGATTTTTGATGCAAGAAAGCATTGGGGCGTTTGAATCACCCTGAGGGATTCCCTGTTGATAATTTTAGTGAAAGCCCCTTCCATCAGTCGCACCGATTCATTAATATTTACTGCTGGTATGGCATTCCCGAATTTGGAGGCTATATGGAAACATTGCTGGATGGTTTTAAGGGAAACCAGCGGTCTTACCCCATCGTGAATGGCAACAAGGGCATCATCAGGTACTCTTTTAAGTCCGTTTTTAACCGAATGAAAGCGCGTTGGCCCCCCATATACAACTTCAAGCGGAGGATAAAAATGGTGTTTTTTGCAAAGGGAATTCCATTTATCTCCATGTTCTTCAGGTAATACAAGTATAATGTGAATATCGGGAGAAAATTTCAGAAAAACGGATATGGAGTGAATAAGCAGGGGTTTGCCATGCAGTAGCATAAACTGCTTGGGCAGGGATGAATTCATTCGCACCCCTGTACCTCCGGCAGTTATGATAACATATTTTTGGTGCATTCCCTTCCGATCAGATGATAAGTAATGCGTCGCCATAAGTGAAGAACTTATACTTTTCCTTCACTGCAACCTTATATGCTTTCATTAAAAGATCAAAACCTGTAAAAGCAGACACCATCATCATAAGTGTTGATTGCGGCAGGTGAAAATTGGAAATCATTGTATTGGCAACACTGAAATCGTAGGGAGGGTAAATGAACTTATTGGTCCATCCATCGTAAGGCTTAAGCTGACCATAAATGCTTACAGATGATTCCAGGGCACGCATGGTAGTGGTACCCACAGCACAGATTCTTTTCCTTTTTTCCTGGGCAGCATTGACCAGGTTGGCGGTTTTATCTTCAATGATGAACTGCTCTGAGTCCATTTTATGTTTACTCAAATCTTCAACATCTACGCCTCTGAAATTGCCGAGGCCCGCATGAAGTGTAATTTCGGCAAAGCTGATTCCTTTGAGTTCAAGACGTTTGATCAGTTCGCGGCTGAAATGCATCCCGGCGGTAGGGGCAGCAACCGCACCTTCTCTTTTGGCAAAAACTGTCTGGTACCTGTCTTTATCTTCAGGTTCTACCGGACGCCGGATCATTTTAGGCAGCGGGGTTTCACCCAGTGTTTCAACGGTTTTTTTGAATTCGTCATATGTCCCGTCGAAAAGAAACCTTAGCGTACGGCCCCTTGATGTTGTGTTGTCAATTACCTCTGCCACCAGGTTATCGTCTTCACCAAAGTAAAGCTTATTTCCTATTCGGATCTTTCTGGCCGGATCAACCAGCACATCCCAAAGACGTGCTTCACGGTTGAGTTCCCTGAGTAAGAATACCTCTATCTTGGCACCGGTTTTTTCTTTGGTTCCGTATAAACGTGCAGGGAAAACTTTGGTGTTGTTGACAATCATCACATCACCATCATCAAAATATCCCAGGATATCTTTAAAGGTCTTATGCTCAATTTCACCGGTATTGCGATGAATAACCATTAATCTTGATTCATCCCGGTTCTCTGACGGGCGTTCTGCAATTAACTCGGCAGGCAAATTAAATTTAAAATCCGATAACTTCATTTTTTTTATTTGTTTTATAGTGGTTGAGGAAGGAAACCCTGAAAATAACTTTTAATTCGTTCTAAAAAGTGTTAACAAATATTTAAGGTTATTGTTTCTGAATGTATTATTTCCCCAGATTACTTTTTTATTTTAAAGCATTTACCCGAAAACATTATTTTACCCTGGTCTGTATGGAAAATAAAGGCTAAGGGATCTTATCGGGTTTGGTACATTTTTAAAATAGTTGAAAATTTCCGTAGAAAGGAGTGCAAAGATAATATATGAAAAAGCCCATGTCAATAGTTTTAAGGAATAAATAATCTCAGCAACGGTTTTTACTGAAAGATTTTTACTGATTCCTTTTTTTAATATGTGTTAGTTAATGGCGTTGTTTGAAAAAAAGTTTTCAAGATCATCAATTGACCAGGCGTTATCTACTGAGAAATTGCCAATTTTAGTCCTTCTCAGCGCCTTGATGTAGGCTCCTGATTTGATCTCCTTCCCAAAATCACGGGCGAGAGACCTTATATAAGTCCCTTTGCTGCAAACTATTCTGAAATCTGCTTCCGGCAATTCAAGTCTGTTGATTTCAAACCGGTGAATGAAAATTTTGTTGGATTTCAGGACCGTATCCTCACCTCGCCGTGCATGAAAATAAGCACGCTCTCCATCTATTTTTTTTGCTGAGAAAAGCGGAGGAACCTGATCCATTTCTCCTGCAAACTTTTCAGCTGCCTTTTGAACCAGGTTAAGGTCAATATGATCCGTTGGATAAAATTCATCGGGTTGTGTTTCCAGGTCTGATGAAGGTGTTGATGCACCTAAATAAAAGGTGCCTGTGTATTCTTTCTCCTGGTTCTGATAGATTTCTATTTCCTTGGTTTTTTTCCCCGTACAAATAATAAGGAGTCCCGATGCTAATGGATCGAGGGTACCGGCATGACCAACCTTTATTTTTTTAATTTTTAGCCGGTGCCTCAATAAGGCTTTTATTTTCTTAACAACATCAAAGGATGTCCAGTAAAGTGGTTTGTCCAGCAGCAGAACTGTGCCGGTGGTAAAGTCTTCGGGTGTAACTTTCTGATTAGTCATTACCGGATTTTGTTGGGAAAGATTTGCCTGTTAAGATCAGTGATAAAAACTTGTGGGAGCATATTGCCATTCTCCGGGTTTAAAACAAGGCAAAATAAATGGCAACAGCCCCTGCAATAGCGGTATATACAGAAAAATAAACCAGCTTTCCTTTCTTTACAATTTTCAGCATCCAGCTGCAGGCCAGGAGTCCTGAAACAAATGCAGCCAATGCACCTATAACAAGCGATGAAGCGGCTATAGCTGATGATTCTGTCGCACCTGTAAGTTCAAGTATTTCCAGAAATGATGCTCCGAAAATGGGTATCAGTACCATCAGAAAAGAAAACTTTGTGGCTTTTTCCCGGTCAATACCCAAATAAAGTGCTGTACTAATGGTTGCTCCACTGCGACTGATTCCGGGCAAAATAGCCAGGGTCTGTGCAATACCCATAATAATGGCGCTTTTTATGTTAATATCCTTTTTCCTGTTGGGGGCAAAGTTGGTTAAAAGTAGTAATATTGAGGTAACAAGAAGCATGGTGCCCACCAGCAAAATGTTTCCTTCAAAAAGCGATTCTATCTGGTTTTTGAAGACGATACCCACAATGCCTACAGGTAAAGCGGATATAACCAGCAGTAAAATGAATTTGGTTTCATCATTCCACTCAAACCTGAATAAACCTGTAATAAGATTGATAATATCCTTTCGAAACACCACAATCACACTTAAAAATGTGGCACCATGCACGATTATGGAAAAGGTGAGATTTTCTTCCTGCAACCCGAATAATGCAGATCCAATTTCAAGGTGACCGCTGCTGCTCACAGGCAAAAATTCTGTAAGACCCTGCAAAAGGCCCAAAATAAGTGCTTCAATCCAAGTCATAAGTATTATTTATAAAGGTAAGACAGGTATTATGTGAAAATGGTTACCGGCTTTAATCAATTGAATCAGGACTGTTGGTCCGGTCGCTTCTTTCTTTTCAAAATAGACCAGATCTGAATTCCATATCCCAGCAAAACAAGGAATGGCGCAAGGGTAAGTCTTCTGAAATTAAAAAGATCGTAACTGAACTGGTTGGGGTCGTCGCTGCCGCCACCAATCATCAGGATAAATCCCAGCGCAGTAACTACCAGCCCGATAATAAGCAAGGTGTATTTGGTGCGGTCGAAAAGAAAATCAGTCTCAGGTTTTTTTTTCATGTGAAAATCTTTTAATAAAGGTATAGATTGTCTGTTTTAATATGCAGGTATTTCTTTACTGCAAAATGTGTTGAAATCCAGCTTACGATGATTCCCAGGAAAATTACCAGTGCAAACATTGTAAACAGCATTTCAATATCCTGGAAATTGATCAGTTCGGGAATGGATTTTTGTGCGGCATACAGTGAAAGCAGGAGTAAAGCGATGGAAATGGCTGCTCCAATGATCCCCTGTATGATTCCCTTAATAACAAAGGGTTTACGGATAAAAGACTGAGTAGCCCCCACCAGTTGCATGCTCTTGATCAGAAATCTTTTTGAAAATACGCTCAGACGGATGGTGTTATTGATTAGGCTGAAAGCTATTACCAGCAGCAATACCCCGAAGAGAAACAGAAAAATCCCTATTTTTCTAACGTTTTCATTAACAATATGCACAAGATTTTTCTGGTAGTCAACCTCTTTGACAATCCGGCTTTTGAGCACTTCGCTTTCAAAAACCGAGAGGCTGTCAGGATTTGCCCATGCAGCATGAAGTTTTACTTCAATAGATGGGAAAAGAGGATTGTAGCCGAGAAATTCAACAAAATCTTCACCCAGCTCTGCCATCAGATCTTCTGCGGCTTTGTCGCTTGAAATAAATTCGGTCGATTTAACAGCCGGGAGGATCTCAAGGTTTTTTTGCAGTTGTGAAATTTCAGCATTGCGGGCATTATCCATAATTACGATGGAAAAACCAATATTTTCTTTCACGTGCTCCGAAAGTTTTCGGGCATGCATAACTATTAACCCCAGCAGACCAAGCACATAAAGCACAAGGGTAATACTTACCACCGTTGATATGTATGATGTTTTCAGCCGTCGGCCAATTACTATTTCTTCCGGTCGTGCCATCGTAAAATTAAAGTTGCAAAGCTAATAAAAAAAGCACAATATTACCTCGATACAAACCAGTTAACATACCTTATTATTGTGTACTACTGACAATAAAAAAGAGCTTTCCCGACAGCAGAAAAGCTCTGTTAAATTATATTTCCGGGGATCAGTTACCAGCTAATTACCGTGAAACGATGATCCTCTTTGTAACTGATTTGTTTTCAGTGGTTAGTTTGATGATGTATATTCCATCGGGGAGTAACTCAGATGAAAGATTAAACTTTTGCGATTCATATGCACCAACCCGCCCTTCAAAAAGTGCAGCAACTCTTAAACCCGAAATATTAAAAACTTCAAGTACAGCGTAGCAGCTTTCCTGCAAAGTAAACTCAATGTTAGCGTTGTTTCTGAAAGGATTAGGATAGATCTTAACATCGGGTTTTGAGCCAGGATTGAATTCATCGGTTACATTAAGAATTTCTGAAGGTTTTCTTTCAAAATGCTGTGTATTGATTTCAATACATTCCGAAGATAAGCAACCATTCTGATCGGAGACAGTTATGATCTTCCACCCAGGATTGAGTCCGTTAAATCTAATTTCCTGTCCTTCATAAAAAATAAATGTTTCAGCAGTATCATCCGGTTCGCAGCCATTGTTCAGACTTACGTAATAAGGTTGAATGCCACCGGTTATATCCAGGATGATTTGCCCGTTGTTGCCGCCCGCCAGCGAAGGGGATACTTCAGTTGTGGTAATGATGATTTCTTCTGGTTCTTCTATTTCGAAAGTGACTTCTCCCGGCCCGCAATTCTTTGAATCGGTAACTATGAGATTATGGTTGCCGGCCGGCAGGTTTTCTATGGTTAAAATGCCATCCTGATAATGGCCCATATTAAAGAAATATGGGGATGCCCCCCCGGAAACTGAAAACTCTGCCCTGCCCGATTCGTGACCGAAGCACAAACCATGTTCAAGTGAAAGCAAAGTGGCAATAACCGGCACCGGTTCGGTAAGGGTAAATTCAATTTGAGCAGGTGTGCAACCCATTGAATCATAAAGATACCAGGAATGCATTCCTGCCGTTACACCCGTTACTGTGGTTTCATGGTCAAACCAGGCCAGTTCGCTTCCGTTGTGGTCAACCAGTACATAGGGAGGAGTTCCTCCTGTGCCTTCCACGGTAACTTCGGTTGTATGTCCGAAGCAATAAATGGGTTCATAATCAAAAGTGTAATTTACTGGTTCCGGTTCACCCACTTCAAAACAATCATACCAACTGCATCCGTTGGCATCAGTGATTGAAATAAGATAATTGCCGGGTGAAAGGTTAATGTATGTGGCTGTTTGTGCTTTTAAAACCTGTGAAGGTGTGTCATCATCCATTTCACAACCAGCAGTAATGCAAATATTAAACTGACCTGAGCCATTTATTTCAACCATGATAGAACCATCATTATTTCCCGGACAACTTACTTCCGTAACCGTAACTAAAATCATATCCGGGTCTATTTGACAGAATGGTGAAACAGATCGGTCAATAAAGCCCTGACCTGCAGCTGCACTTGTCATCAGATTCTGAAAGCTGAAAAAGATAAACAGCAGCCAAATTAGAGAAATTGTTTTACAGTGTTTCATTTTCTAAAAGTTTTGTGATAAAATGTTCCTTTCGCTGCTTTTAATTTTTTGCAATCAGGACTCATTTTTAATCATTCACAATGTTCTTCATTGATTGTTCTTTTGCTTTGATCTTTTTTAAATTAGTGGTGCTTTTCTAAATAAAGAGCAGTTTGGTCGAACAAAAATATATGTTAGTTGTAATAAAGAACATTTTTTGATAAAGGTATTTTGTGGATAGGGATCGCACAATACGAAATTTCACATATTTTCATATTGTGGTAAACCCTTAAAAAAATCAGGCTCTTTAAGCTTAATTAATTAAAAATCAATGCTGTAAATTTTCAGACTTAAAATCTGATACTTAAAAAAAAACGCAGATTAGGCATTGTTGCAGTTGAAAAGGATCACACATAATAAAGAATCTCAATTAAAAGATACCTGCAACTGCGATTAAATCCTTAATTTTGTTTTTCAAAAAAAAAGTATGGCAAATAAAATCATGGATCCCATAGGACGTTTGATGGGATTGAGATACAAATCACACCCCTGGCACGGAGTAGATATTGGAAAAGATGCACCGGAGGCCCTTACCTGTTTTGTAGAAATGGTAAGCACCGATACAGTTAAATATGAAGTCGACAAGGTAACGGGGTACCTGAAAATTGACCGCCCCCAAAAATATTCAAATGTTTTGCCGGCTATGTATGGCTTTATTCCACAAACCCTTTGTGCCAAAAGGACGGCAGAGTTTGCCAACGAAAAAACCGGGAGAGAAGATCTGGTAGGGGATGGTGATCCGCTGGATATTTGTATTCTTACCGAAAAATCTATTTCGCACGGAGACATACTCGTTGAAGCAATACCCATCGGAGGATTCCGCATGCTCGACAATAATCAGGCTGATGACAAGATCATTGCTGTTTTGAAAGATGATGCGGTGTATGGTGCTATGAAAGACATTTCAGAATGTCCGTCACCGGTTGTTGAAAGGCTTAAGCATTACTTTCTTACCTACAAAGATCTGCCCAACACCAAGCTTGATGTTGAGATCACCCACACGTACAATGCTGATGAAGCCAGGGATGTTATAAGAAGGACGATAGAAGATTATCGTGTGAAGTTTGAGAATCTTGACAATCTTTTGTCAACCGTATAGTCAAAAGAAGATCTTAAAATATTCCGTTCAGTTTGAATATTCTGCCCGGTAATGGTTTTACCGCACCTTTAAATTCAAGGTTTAGCAGCAATGATGATGCTTTGCTGAATGAAAATCCTGATTTACTTACCAGATAATCAAAGGAAGCCTCTCCATTCTCTTTCATGAGATCGGTCAGTACCTTTTCATCTGGTTCAAGCTCTATGAACAACTGTTGTTGTTTGTTTTTTGATTTTGAAGTTTCACTTTCCCATTGCATGATGTATTCAATATCGGCGGCCGATTCTATCAGGTTGGCTTTGTGAATCTTGATCAGGTGGTTGCATCCCTGGCTGTATGTATCAGAGGTTTTGCCCGGCACCGCAAAAACATCCCTGTTGTATGTATTGGCAATATTGGCTGTAATGAGTGCAC
>JAHYJP010000304.1 GCA_019429055.1 Bacteroidales bacterium | reverse complement strand
ATTCGTGTGGTACCGCCACTGGATCTGATATCCAGTGTATTTTTCTGTGGGTGATTTGGATCATAAAAACCTGCGATATGAACAGGAAGGCCATCCAGTTGATTGCAGGTATGGCTTATGGTATATTGTTGTTCATTATCCCCTTGTAGTGACGTTTTTTGTAAGGAAATCTCGAATCCCAATGTGTTGAAAAATCCTACCATCCATTTTCTTGCAAGGGTAGTACCGTATGGGTCAGACGGAGGTAACTTTTCTATTCTTTCACTGAAATGTTTCCAGTCCAGTTTAATCCGACTCCAGGCATATTCAATTTCACTTCTCAGATTTATACCCGGTTCAAATCCAAAATCCTTAGCCAGTTGTCCTTGTACGTCTGCTTCTTCAATTTTCTGAAGAATCTCTTCGGAGATCAGGTTTCCCTGTATGTTGATGCTTGTATATTTCATAAGAGTATTCCTCCTAAGAAGTGTTTACCTTTTTCGGTAATATAGTATTGCTGGGTTGAAGCCCTTGGCTTTTCCTCATTGGTTCTTCTGATAAATCCTACCTGAAGCAAGGGTTTCAGATACAAATCATTAAAGGTCTTTCTGTTTTCATAATGGAGTATCTCCATTAACTCTTCTCTTTTTGCCGGTTTTGAGGTAAGGGTTAAAAGCCTGATCAGGTAGAGACTTTTCCGGGACAATAACTTGGTACCTTTTTCATGCCAACTTGATACCTTTTTTATCCCATCTCTCATAATTTGTTGATTTTCAATAAGGTCTTCTCCATCCAACTTGGTACCTTTTTTCTTTTCACTTGGCACCTTTTTAGTCTGACTGGGTACCCAATTTTCAATCTTACCAGTAAAGATTTGTTTATCAGGCCACTTAAGCGCAGGATACTGGGTACCATTTAACTGCCAGCTGGGTACCAGATGTAAAATGATCTCTTCCCAATGTTTGCCTGCCAGGGACGATGGGAGCGGTATATTAATCAGTTCTTGCTGTAATTTTTCTTCATTCAGTACTGGCAAATCGAGCCATTTAAAAAGCTCTACTGCATGATCTGCAAGAGTTGCAAAAACGAGTGGAATCTCTGTTTTAAACGTATCATTTTCAACAAATAAAGGTTTTGCACCCGGGACATAATAAGGCAGATACCTGAAGGTGTTTCGAATACCGGATCCAATTTCATCCGTCCATCCAAAAGAGGTAAAGAATTTACGGATATTAGGATTCTTTGCATACGGATTAAAGCTGGATGGATCCAGGGGACCATGGAACAAAGGTTTATTTGGGTTGGTAAAGCTTACTTCATTTTCAGTGATGATCATATCTGTAGAAAGTGAATTGGTGTATTCTCTGTGCACGATCACATTGCCAATAACCTCCCTGAATATTTTGTCACGCAGGTCAATCCTCTGATCTCCCTCCATGTAAAACTTTTCAGGCAGATGTTTATTAATAAATTCTTTCAACTTAAGATAGGTATCAATCAGGTTGGTGCGCAGCGTAATCCTGTCATCCCATCGATCTTTATCTTTAATCCTGACCATTGCTTCCACTTTATATGCCGGAAGGATACTCTGAATAGTCTGATTTTTTCCAAAAATCAGTGCTGCTGCCAGAGTATACCCTTCTTTCCCTGAAGCAAAATCTTTTTTCCAGAGTATGGAATCTTTGAGCATTTGCAGGTTATCAGTAAGCAACCAGGGATGATCACTTTTGTAGTTACGAATCAGGGTTCTTGCTTTACTAAAGAGATTTTCATCCAAATCCGACATATTCAAATGATCATAAATCTCACCTTCAGAAAAGAGTGTTCTTTTCCTGTGAAACAGATCTGCAATTAAAGATTGCCGGCCAGTGATATCAATATCTGCCTCACTTTCCCTGATATAGATACTTCCTGCATGATCATGAACCTGACTACTTGCCGGGATCTGTAAAACAATTAGTATTCCACTGGTATGCTGAATAACTTCAGGTTGCAAATAAAGAGGAGGATTAACACAACTTCTGTCATTCAATGCTGTAACGATATCAGTTTGAATCTGGCCTATTGAGCTATTATCAACACCGATAACCTTTCCATCATCATCGGCACCAAGAACAATAGTTCCCCCATCTGTATTGGAAAAGCTAACTACGGTTTCATACAAGGATTTAGGTGCAGCGTTTTTAGCTTTTTTAAATTCAATTTTGATTCCTTCTTCCTGTACAAGTATTCTCTTAACATCTTCAAGATTCATAACAACTTATATTTCAGGTAACAAAATGTAAATTCCGAGTACATCCATTGGCAGGACCGGCTCAACTACCTTATATCTGCTGCCATTCACAAGTTTTCTAAAGCGGGTATGTGATTCTACAAGGTGTTCACATCTCTCAAATGCCACGGGATCTGTTATTTCTCTGAATACCTTTTCATCCTTCACCCATTCCATCTCCTGTTCAAGCCAGTATTGCTGTTCAGGCAATTCCAAATTTTGAGTAGCTTTTGCGGTCATCAACAGCTTAAACGCATCTTCTTTTCCTATAAACCTATTATCAGACATTCCTCCCTCATAACCCCACAGCCACATCTCTTCTGCAACGATATCCTTATTGCTTCTTTGTTCAGCGATTACATTCCTCACCCTGAACTGAAACAAAACCGTCTTTCTTTCAATATTTTCAGAACGAAGCACTGCAGCACGGGCAGCACTATTTGCCAATCCATTTAATGCACTGTTAATAATGAATTGTGAAAGATGCTCTGTAAAGGGATGGTTCCGGCCTATATATTTGTAATGTTGAGGTGTGGGTGAGAGAAAAGATATCAGTATTTCATTTTTGTCTGAAAGGAGTTCACTAATCCGCTGAGGAATATTGGTGGTGTAAATTTTATATCCGTCCTTCACTTCATCAACCTGAACACCAATAAAGCGTAG
>JAHYJP010000303.1 GCA_019429055.1 Bacteroidales bacterium | reverse complement strand
GTGCAGTGTCAGGGTATTGAGTCTGTAAATTCCGGCTCCTCTCGTGGCAAGCCATAGAATATTAGGTTTCTCTTCTGCAATTGCGTAAATGATATTGCTTTTCAGAATATCATCAGGGCCTTCTCCCCGGATCTGGATTTTGTTAACTAAACGGAAACCATCATTTTGCCTGGAAATATTGAGGCCGATTACACCGTAACCGCTTGTACCCAGCCAAACCTGCCCGAAGGCATCAATACAAATATCATAAACCGACCCAAATTCAAGATCTTCGCCGCCTTTCAGGTCGGTAGGGAAGTGGTAAAACTTTCCTGTTTTCACATCGAGGATATCTATACCTATGCCATCATGTCCAATCCACAAATGGCCGGCACCATCTTTTTTTAATGCCAGAACGGCGTTGTTTGTTAGCCCGTTAGCTGTTGTGAAATATTGTGTATGACCCTTTTCTGCAGGGATCATGTTTAAGCCATTGCCCCTGGTTCCTACCCATAAATTGCCATCATTATCTTCAAGTATTGCTCTTACAATCTGATGGTTTAATTTCCGCTCTGAGGCATCGCCTCTTGTTATCTGGAAAAATGGCTTGGGTTTTAATATACTGCGAAAAACCCCCTCGCCATCGGTGCCAATCCAAAGCAAATCGTCGGATGCTTCAAGTATCGACCAAATCTTGACTTTTTTATCAGCCAGTTCGGGAATATGGTGCAACACAAAACTAATGGTGAATGGATTATCGTCATGGATCTGGTACAGGCCTCCGTCGTCTGTTCCTATCCAGATAAACTTTTTATTTTCTGATACCTGGATGGTGGTTACACGGAAGTTTTCATCAGCCTTTTTTATAGTTTCTGCTTGCAAGGAATTCAGGTTGATAATCATTATTCCACCTTTTCTTATGCTCAAAGCCAGGTATGGGCTATCATTTAATTCGAAAAACCAGTTTCCATCATAATAATCTGAGCCGGATTCTGGGCAAAGTTTTGAAATATCATGTTTCGCCCGGCTTGAAGACTTGTTGAAATCATGTATTATCAGATTATTTCGCTCCAGGATATAGATTTTATTTTCATGGAAGAAAAAGTCATCGAGCCTTTTTAATTCGTCATCACCCATGTCAGGTATGATAACTTTCTGAAAATCATTAATCTCTGTTATGAACTGGAATAGCCCAACACCATAAGCACTAACCCATACATTTCCATCGTATCCGATTTTGGCCTTTAAACTATGTTCTCTGAAAGAGAGCTCATGCTGGTCGGCAAACCAGCTTGAAAAACTTTCGCTATCATATGAATATTGATTAATTCCCTGTTCTGTAACTATCCACATTTTACCATGCACATCTTCAATCATATTGCGGATAATATTATTGCTAATGGCATTTTCATCAAAAAGGTCAGGATAAAAAGTTTTGATGTTTTTCCCGTCGTACCGGTTTAATCCATCCCATGTGCCAAACCACATATAGCCTCTTTTATCCCTGAACATGGAAATTACTGCACTATTCGATAAGCCATCTTCATTGGTTATCAGGACAGATTGCCAGGTGAGGCTGTTTTGCGAACCGGGTAAAACCGCATTAGAAACCAAAGTGAGATTTATTGCACAAAGCAATAGGAGTAAAATAAATTTCCTGTTCATTATTTATTTTAATAATCAGGTCTTAATTCGGAGAGATCCAATACTTATAAGCTGCTGTTTTAGGCATTGTAAATTTATGAAAATCTTGCCGGGATTCACAGCTGTTAATGTTAAATTACAACAAGTTCCTGCATTTAATGTGATTTCCAGTCGTGTGGATAAAAAAGTATAATTGATATTGCTAACGGGGTTTACAAATGTGCTAACAGGGTTTACTTGCAGTGGCAGTATATTACCTACCTTTAAATTAAAAAAACACCATGAAGGCAATTTTTACTAAAAGAAACCATATAAGGAAAAGTTTTTTCATAGTTTTTTCTTTTGCTATTTCCGGTATTTTGCATGCCCAGCAAATTGATATTTCCAGGATCAATTCCATGCCCGATTTTCCTCAACCTTACGAGATGCGCGACTGGAAGCAGGTTGCGGCAGGTTATGATTCACTGGTTTTTGACAAGGATCTTACCGGGCAATATCAGCCTTTTGTATTTTTCAGGGAGCAATCAGTCAATTATCCTGAATATGCAAGTTTTGGACTTCATACAGCAGTAGGTACCAATTATCCTGTTTCCGGTGAAGGCATCAATGTAATTCCGGCAGTGGTGGGAGCAACTCTTGTTGGTATTGACAAATCGGATCAGTTTGATGAAAACTGGGCATTGATGATCCAGGAATATTTCAATAAACGGCCTGCCGAAAACATCTATCTGAATCATCCTTCAACCAGCTCAGGTTTTGACTGGTGGTACGAAACCATGCCCAACATATTTTTTATGCAGTTAAAGTACCTGTATCCTGAAATTTCCGTTTTTCAGGAACAATTACCGGTTCTGGCAATGCAATGGTTACATGCAGTCAGGGCAATGGGCGGGTCTGATACTCCCTGGGCCGTACCTTATATGAATTACCGTGCCTGGAACATGTCGGAAATGGAACCTTTGGATCAGGGGGTAAAACAACCTGAAGCTGCGGGAGCATTGGCGTGGATATTATATAATGCCTACATCTCAACAGGAAATCCTGAATTTCTCAAAGGAGCTGAATGGTCCATGGAGTTTTTGGATGAATGGGAATCCAATCCTTCGTACGAATTACAACTTCCTTACGGAATTTATGCTGCTGCCCGGATGAATGCCGAAATAGGAACGAATTACAATGTTGAGAAAATGGTTAACTGGGCATTTGACCGGGGAGATCTTCGCGGGTGGGGAGCCATAAGCGGGAACTGGGGTTCTTATGATTGTTATGGTTTGATTGGTGAGGCTAATGACAACGG
>JAHYJP010000302.1 GCA_019429055.1 Bacteroidales bacterium | reverse complement strand
TTCCAAAAGAAAACCCCAATAAGATGACGGTTGACCGTATCCCTTTCCTTAACAGCATTCGCAGGGTGTCGATCTTCTCCAACAAAACCACATACCAGGTGAAATTGCGTATTGCTGGCAGCGAATTGACCCTTTCGGCCGAAGACCTCGACTACAGCAACGAAGCCCGCGAAAGGCTGGCATGTAACTACGAGGGCGACGACCTCGAGATCGGTTTCAACAGCCGCTTTATTGTGGAAATGCTGCAAAATCTCGAAACCGAGCAAATCAGGCTCGAAATGTCGGAACCCAATCGCGCCGGACTCATTATGCCCGTGGCCAACGAAAACAAAGACGAAGACATCCTGATGCTCGTAATGCCCGTGATGCTCAACGCATAAATTTTTTTAGTAACCAAAACGACCAGACCGTCCAGGAGCAATCCCGGGCGGTTTTTTTTGTAAAAAGTCGGAAGCCCAAAGCCCGAAGTCCGAAGCCCGAAGTCGAAACTCCATACCAGTTACCAATTGCACCTGGTTCGGGACAAGTACCTTCCAGGTTCAAACCTAAAAGGTGATTAACACGTATTTAACACGTAGTTCACACGTTTTAAAACGTTTAAAATACGACTGAACTACGTTTTAACTACGTTTTAAATTAGGATATGGTAGCTTGTTGAATGGTTTAGGAAATGCATTTAATTGGGTGCTTTTTTGCGAAAACTTGATGGAGCCGGCTAAGTCCAACTCAATTTTATTCATCATTCCCTGTAATATTTACCCAACCATTCAGTAAATCGACATTTTTCAGGTTTATTCCTATATTTGCAAGGGAACAATTAATAAAATGCTATGATGATAGCATCAGAAAATGGAAATATCAGTTTACTTCCAAGTTGGATGCAGAACTTGAAACAAATGGAGTTGGAAAATAAATGCCCGAATCTCACAACATAGAATATAAAACCAACTGGCGGGACGAGTACCTAAAATGGATTTGCGGTTTTGCAAATGCTAGCGGTGGTAAACTTTACATCGGCATTGATGATAAAGGCAAAGTAACAGGCATTGACAATTACCACAAACTACTGGTAGATTTGCCCAATAAGTTCCGGGATATTCTTGGCGTGTATGCAGAAGTAAATTTGCAAGATGAAAAGGGCAAGCATCATATTGAAATTATCGTTCCACGCTATGATGTACCTATTTCCGTAAGAGGCATATATTATGTGCGTGTCGGAAGCACTTTGCAGGAACTGAAAGGTCCGGCATTGAATGAATTTATTCTCAAACGTACCGGAAAAACATGGGATGATATTCCCGAGCAAAGAGCTTCCATCGATGACATTGATGAATCCAGCATTAAGCAATTCCTGAAAGATGCGCGGACTGTTAAACGGATTAATGTTGAGGATGATATTAGTATTTCGGACTTGCTTGAAAAATTACGTCTGCTCGAAGATGGACATTGGAAAAGAGCAGCGATTGTCTTATTTGGGAAAGACCCCGGTAAATTTTACCCGAATATGGCAGTCAAGATCGGTAAGTTCGGAGAAACGGATGCCGACCTGAAATTTCATGAAGTATTAGAAGGCAACCTGATTCAACTCAAAGACCGGATTGGCGAAATGCTTAATGCCAAGTTTTTCATTCACCCGATTGATTTTATGGGAGTTCAACGGGTAGAACAGGATGAATATCCGGTAGCTGCTGTTCGTGAAATGATCCTCAATGCTTTGGTGCACCGAAATTACATGGGGGCACCAACACAAATCCGTTTGTATGATGATAATTTCAGCGTTTGGAATGATGGCGGATTACCAGAAGGAATTTCAGAAGAAGATTTAAAGAAAGCACACCGCTCGAAACCGAGAAATCCTTTGCTTGCAGATGTTTGTTTCAAAGCCGGTTACATAGACTCATGGGGACGAGGAACCATCAAGATTATTGAATCTTGCAAGGAAGCCGGATTACCAGAACCAGTTTTAAAGGAGGAACAAGGTGGTTTTCTGAGTAAGGTATTTAAAGACCGGTTTACTGCAGAGCAAATGAAGAAGTCAGGACTGAATGAAAGGCAGATTGAAGCGATCCTGTACACCAAGAAATATGGAGAAATGACTAATTCCACATATCAAGAGGTTGCTAATGTTTCAAAAGCTACGGCAACCAGAGACATTAAAGAATTAGAAGACAAAGGACTACTAAAGAATATAGGAACAAAAGGTTCGAGTGCAATTTACAAACTGAGAGTTGGCTCATAGTTGGCTCAGTAGGCTCATAATGGGCTCATAGTTGACTCATGGACAGAAAAGCCTCCTAATTTGCACATTGCCATCCTCGTCCCTGCGGTGGCAAAGAGCAAAAGCCAACGCACTGCTGAGTGCTTACAAGAAAAATGAAAGAAGAAAATCAAATAAAACCCTCTTCCTTGCTTGACTTTAAAAAAGGGAAAACGCTCTTTGAGTAAAGGTCGGGAAGGGGCTACAGTAGCTAACAGCGTATAAGAGCAAGCGGGGCTGACGTGGTAATCTCAATGCCTTTACCTCGCATTAACTTTGTGCTCGTGGCCAGGTTTGTACTCCGTAAACCCCGCCAGCTCTTATACGCGAACCGTTGTGCGTCATGTTGAGTGCGAAACATATAAATGTAGAAATGTAAGATGATTAAAAACTATTACGATAAAGAATTCGAACTAAGATATTTTGAAATGAATGAATTTGGAGTTGCATCGCCAACTACCATTTTGACTCTATTAGAAGAAACAGCAGCAGACCATTGTTTTTCGATAAACCATAGTTTATATCAACTAGGAGAACAAAATATTGGATGGGTTTTAATTTCTGGATTTATGCAAATGGAGCGATATCCAAAATATAAAGAAAAAATTACGATAAGAACATGGCTATCTAAATACACCTCAATTAAAGGTTTTAGAGAAAATATCATTTACGATG
>JAHYJP010000047.1 GCA_019429055.1 Bacteroidales bacterium | reverse complement strand
AACGTTCCAAAAATATTTTCATGCCAACACCATTTGTTAAAACCTTTCCCCAAAATCTATGCATCTCAATATCTCAACCCCTAAACATCTCAACTTCTCAACCTTAACCTTAACCTTTCTCCATCATCTCCACCATATCCTTAATGGTTTTCTCAATATTGGTGTATTTCAAACCCAGGGATTTTCTGCTTTTGGTTGTATCCAGTCTGACGGGATAACCCACGTTTCTTTTAACAAAACGAGAAGTTACATTAAACAGGCCACCGATTGCCATAAGAAGCATTTTGGGTGCTTTCATCATGGGTAATTTATATTTTTTGCCATAGAGTTTTTTCATAATATCAGTCAGATCCAGAAGGCTCATGGTTCTTTCTGCAAGTATATGTCTTCCCTGGGCATCATTTTTTTCAAGAGCTACAACATGAGCATGCGCCACGTCTCTCACATCTACAAACCCGAAAAATAGTTCCGGTGCACCAAAATAGAATTTCCCTTTCAGGATATCTTTCATAAGGTTCAGACTCTCAGAGTCGGAGCTGCCGTTTAATGCAGGTCCTAATACAAAGGACGGATTTATAACGACCAACTTCCATGTGGTTTGTGCTTCTGCCAGTTTCCATGCTTCCTTCTCCGCAATTACTTTGGAAAAAGAGTAGGGCTGGTGTGTAACTGAGCTGCTGGTGTTGAAATGCTCCTCCGTAAATTCAGCAATTCCTTGTTCCTGCATATCAATATTATCGCCAAAAACAGCAGCAACGCTGGATGTAAGTACAACCTTTTTAACGGTGCCGGATTTTGTAGCCGCGTTTAGAACATTTCTTGTGCCCAGTAATGCCGGGTCAATCAAATCTTTTTGTGCATTTTTAAAGCGCAGAGTAAAGGGTGATGCAACATGAATTACGGCATCAGCACCTTTAGCGGCTTCATCGAAGCTACCCTCAGTGAGAAGATTGGCTTCATAAATTTCAAGTTTGCCGGTTTTGGAAAAGCTTTCCAGGTAGCTGTATTTGTGGGTTTGATTTTTATCGCGAACGGTCATTCTAACTGTATATCCTTTTTCAAGGAGTTTCTTAACCACCCATGCACCAATATAGCCGGTGCCGCCTGTTACGAGTATTGTTTTCATTTTTTTGGTTTTACTGGTTTATTATCAATTCATCAAATTAACAATTATAGCAGGATGTTGTTCTACCGGATCATCTTATCTGCAAGATTTCAGTCTAACCGTTAAATCTCACTGTGATTTTTCTTTTCACTTCAGGATGTATTAACTTTACGTTGTCCTTAAAATGTATTGTTATGCAACAGGCAGTATTTTACAGCAAGGGCACCAAAGATTCAGTAATTTGTGAGCTTTGCCCGCATCAATGCATCATAAAGCCTGGTAATTATGGTATTTGTGGCGCAAGGATGAATCAGAGCGGGCAACTGATAGCTGATAGTTACGGGAAAATTACTGCCCTCCATTCCGATCCCATCGAAAAAAAGCCGCTTTATCATTTTTATCCAGGTAGTAAGATCCTGTCGGTAGGTTCCTTCGGCTGCAATCTGAAATGTACATTTTGTCAGAACTATCATATTTCGCAGCCTGATTACCATTTCAGTCTGCCTTACAAACATTACAATCCCAATGAGATTGTTGATATGGCAATGACTGTGGATAACAATATTGGGGTTGCATCTACTTACAATGAACCGGTTATAAGTTTTGAATTTGTAAAGGATACAGCAATACTTGCCAGAGAGAAAGGGTTGAAAAATGTTATGGTTTCCAACGGATTTATTAACCCGGAGCCTTTAAGTGAACTTCTGGAAGTCATAGATGCTTTTAATATCGACCTGAAAGCGTTCACCAATGATTTTTACAAAAATATTACCCAAAGCAGACTTCAGCCGGTTTTAAAAACCTTGCAGGCGATTGCGGCCACGAATGCACATCTTGAAATAACCCACCTGGTGATTCCGGGTCTGAATGATGACCGGAAGCAATTCCGGGAGATGGTAAAATGGATAGCAGGTGAACTGGGCAAATACATTCCTTTGCATATCAGCAGGTATTTTCCCCAGCATAAGCTGAAAACAGATACTACTCCGACGGAGACCATCTTTGAATTTTTCGAAACGGCAAAAAAACACCTGGCTTATGTTTACCCCGGAAACATTCACACTTACGGTGGGATATCTGATACCCATTGTCCTGGTTGCAGCATAACCGTAATTGAGAGAGGAGGATACTCTACCGGAATTAAAAATCTCAAGGCCGATGGCAAATGCAGCAAATGCAATTTTCAAATTATCAAACATCTTAAATCATGGAACTGAAAACGAGAGAACCTGCCGTAAGCGGGAAGTTTTACCCCGGAGATAAAAACGACCTTAATGCTATGATCCATAAATTCGCTGAAAGGATGATGCCTGTTTCGGCTGAGGTATCAGGAAAAACCATTATGGGAGGCATTGTACCCCATGCGGGTTATATTTACTCGGCACGCCATGCCACTCCTTTTTTTCAAATCCTTTCAGAGCAAGAGCTTGCGCCCGATACGGTTTTGATCCTTTGTCCCAATCACTATGGTTTCGGGCCACCTTTGGCGCTTGATTCAAACAAAAGCTGGAAAACACCCCTGGGAAAGGTCGATCTGGATCATGATTTTTATCCGTTTCTGCATTTGGATATTGCTCCCGAAGCTCACCAGCTTGAGCATTCAGCGGAAGTAATGTTGCCCTTGCTACAGTTCTTTCTTAAGAAGCCTTTTGCCGTACTTCCCATAAGTATGCGCGATCAGACCCCGCAAACGGCTCTTTCGCTGGCAAAGAAAATTCTCAAAGCCAATGAAAAACTCAATAAAAATATTGCAGTGATTGCTTCATCTGATTTTTCACACTATATCTCTCCGGAAAAAGGTAAGTTACTTGATGATAAAGTGCTTGAGAAGATCATGGAGTGGGATACAGAAGGGGTTTTTACAGCAATTTGCCAGGATGATATTTCGGTATGCGGATTCGGCCCCATTATGACGCTTATGGAGATGGCAAAGCATTCCTTGAAAAATCCCGGCCTGGAAATATTAAGCCGCGGTCATTCAGGCGAAACCTACCCATCGCCGGAAGTGGTGCATTACATATCAGCTGTTGTTTACGAAAAGAGCTGAAGTGTTTTTTTTTGGTATTACTCATTTACCCTATCCCTAAAACCAATTAGCATTACATACCCCAAACCCCATACCCTTCCCATTAATTTATATCCGGAGTTTCTGTAAAAATTCTTAGGTTTGCGAATTATTAAATCAAAATACGATTCTTATGTCAAAAATACTTTTGGAAAATATGGAGTTCTTCGCCTATCATGGCTGTTTTAAGGAAGAACAGATCATTGGTAATCAGTTTTTAGTTAATATGGAAATAGAAACTGATACGCAAAAAGCCGAAATATCAGATAGTTTAAAAGACACGGTAAATTACCAGGAGGTTTACAATACAATTAAGGAGCAGATTGACGTGAAAAGTCATTTGCTTGAGCATGTGGGCCGGCGAATACTGGATGCAATAATGGAAAAGTTTGAGGGTATAACCTACCTGAAAGTAAAAGTGAGCAAGATGCATCCGCCCATGGGTGGCAAAATGAAGTGTGTGAGTCTGGAAATGGAAAGATCAGCAGATGTGTGAGCAGGCCTCCGTGCATGACATATTTTTCTTACTTTTGCACCTTTGAAAATAAACTTCTGATCATACGATGAACAAGCCTGAAAACAATGCTGCAGAGAACAAACCATCTCTGAATTTCCTGGAACAAATAATTGAAAACGACATAAAAACCGGCAAGCATAAGGGTCGGGTACTCACCCGCTTTCCCCCTGAGCCCAACGGTTATCTGCACATCGGCCATGCCAAGTCCATTTGTTTGAATTTCGGTCTGGCTCAGAAGTACAATGGCAAAACGAACCTGCGCTTTGATGATACCAATCCTACCAAAGAGAGCACCGAGTATGTAGATGCCATTATGGAAGATGTAAAATGGCTGGGTTTTCAGTGGGAAGAGCCTGTATGGTATGCCAGCGATTATTTTGAAAAGCTATACGAGTTTGCTATCTACCTCATTAAAAAAGAGAAAGCTTTTGTGTGCGATATGAGTGCAGAGGAGATGAGTAAAGGCCGCGGAACCCCGCAGATCCCCGGTGTGGAAAGCCCATGGCGCAATCGCAGTGTGGAAGAAAATCTGGATTTGCTCGAAAGGATGCGCAAAGGAGAATTTCAGAATGGTGAAAAAGTACTTCGTGCAAAAATTGATATGGCTTCACCCAATATGCATATGCGCGATCCGGTGATGTATCGTATTATGCATGCTCACCACCATCGTACGGGTGATGATTGGTGTATATATCCCACCTACGACTGGGCTCACGGACAAAGTGATTACATTGAAAAAATAACGCACTCCATTTGTACCCTTGAATTTGAAGTGCACAGACCACTTTATGAATGGTTTCTTGATAATCTGGATATTACAGGTGAAAGACCAAGACAGTATGAGTTTGCCAGGCTTAATCTCACCTATACTGTTATGAGCAAGAGGAAACTGCTGCAACTGGTAGAAGAAAAATACGTGAATGGCTGGGATGATCCGCGCATGCCCACCGTTAGCGGTTTGCGCCGCAGAGGGTATACTCCGGCTTCCATTCGCACATTTGCCGACAGGGTAGGGGTGGCCAAGCGCGAGAACATCATCGATGTGGCCTTGCTGGAATACTGCATCCGCGAAGATCTCAACAGAAACGCACCGCGGACCATGACAGTCCTTAATCCCGTAAAACTGATCATCGATAATTATCCTGAAGGGCAGTCGGAAGAATTGCCGGCAACGATCAATCCGGAAGATCCGGATTCAGGAAATCGCATAGTGCCTTTCAGTCGCGAACTCTTTATTGAACGCGAAGACTTTATGGAAGATCCTTCCAAAAAATTCTTCCGCCTGGCTCCCGGAAAGGAAGTGCGTTTGAAATATGCATACATTATCCGCTGCGATTCGGTGGTAAAGGATGAAAACGGAGAGATCACCGAAATTCATTGTACTTATTTCCCTGATACCAAAAGTGGTATGGAAACTACCCGCAAAGTAAAAGGTACCTTGCACTGGGTCAGTGTCCCGCACGCTGTTGAAGCTGAGGTTAGGCTCTACGATCGCTTGTTTACCGTTCCCGAACCCGAAGCGGTGGAAGAAGGGCAGGATTTCAAAGACTTCATGAATCCCGACTCACTCAAGGTAGTTACAGGCTGGTGCGAACCTTCCATAAAAAAAGCAGTTGCCGGTCAGGCTTACCAGTTTGAACGGTTAGGTTACTTCAATACAGATAAGGATAGTACCGAAGAAAAGCTGGTATTCAACCGCACGGTTACCCTGCGCGACTCATGGGCTAAAATTGAGAAGAATCAGGGGTGAAAAGCATTTTACCCATCCTGGGCTGCCAATAATGAGGCCAGGGGTGGGTATATTGCTTCATAAAAAAAAGCGTTTTCCCATTTGGGATTGAACAATACCTTCCTTTTGCAGGTTATTGATGCAAAACAATAACAATGCAAAAATTCATTATTCTGTTTATGGCTATAAATATTCCATTCCTGGGTTTGCTGGGTTGCAGTTCCCGAAGTATTCCTTCAGGTGCAAAAAGCAAGACATCTTTCTATGAACTGTCTACCACTTCATTGGAAGGAAAGGAGATAAACTTCTCCGATTTTAAAGGTAAAAAAGTTTTACTGGTGAATGTGGCATCCAAGTGCGGATTTACTCCCCAGTATGGCGAGCTTCAGGAATTGTATGACAAATACAACGACCAGCTGGTTATTATTGGTTTTCCGGCCAATAATTTTATGAAACAGGAACCCGGTTCTAATGAAGACATCGCCGAATTCTGTGAACGCAACTATGGCGTTACTTTCCTTATGAGCGAAAAAATTTCTGTTAAAGGAAATGATATGCATCCCGTTTACCAGTGGCTCACCGACAAAACCCGGAATGGCTGGAACAGGAAAGAACCATCATGGAATTTCTTCAAGTACATGGTTGATGAAAACGGTGAGCTCCAGGCCGTATTCTCGTCCCGCACCAGCCCCCTCGATGAGAAACTCATCAGCAAAATAAACCCCTGAATCCCGAATCGCTTTCGCTCCCGGGATTTCGCTTACGCTCAACATCTAAACCTTAACCTTAATCTCAACCTTACCGAATGCATCACCTCCACCGGCGCCAAACCCTGGCCACAAACATCGACGAAGCCTGGGAGTTTTTTACTAAACCCGAGAACCTGAAAAAAATAACACCCGGGTTTATGGGATTTGATATAAAGTCTTTCAGCGGACCGCGAGAGTTGCATGCAGGCCAGATCATAACCTACAAGGTGAAGCCTTTTCTGGGTATCCCGTTCAGCTGGGTTACCGAAATCACCCATGCCTATGCACCTTATTTCTTTGTGGATGAGCAACGGCTGGGACCTTTCATGTTCTGGCATCACAAACATTACCTGGAGGAAACGCCCGAGGGTAATGTAGTAATGATTGACTCAGTGCATTACAAGGTTTTTTATGGATTTATAGGTAAAATAATAAACCGCCTGGTGGTTGCCAGACGGTTGAAATACATTTTTGATTATCGCACGCGGGTTATTGGTGAGATGTTTGGTGTCGTAAACGAAAATGATATCTTGAAAGATCAGCTGCCAATATAGCTTTCCACGATCCTGCAATTTCCTTGTGGAGTCAGAACAAGGCTTTTCATATCTGCCGGAATAAGCACTACATTACCGGCCTGAACGATTTCAACCCCTCCCGGATAATTGATCATGAAATTACCTTCAAGGCAACTGTAGATCACAAATGAATCCAGGAAACCATAATCAATTTCGCGCTCCCTGTCAAACTCCATCATACGGGTAGTGAAAAAGGGCGTTTTTACCAGTTCGGTAAACTGGTTCTTATCCAACTGATAGTCGGTTTTGTAGGTTTCGTACTTTTTGAAATCCAGAACTTCCAGCGCCTGATCGGTGTGCAGTTCACGGTAATTACCATTTTCGTCCTTTCGGTCCCAGTCGTAAACCCGGTAAGTAACATCTGATGTTTGCTGTATTTCAAGCAGTGTGATACCTGAGCCAATGGCATGTATTCGGCCTGCGGGGATGAAATATACATCGCCCTTTCGGGCTTTCTCAATATTAAGGATATCCTTAAGCTTGTTATTATTGAGATATTCAAGGTAAGTTTCCTTGTCTATATCGCGGTTGAAACCCGTTATGATTTCTGAATCTTCATCTGCATCAAGCACAATCCACATTTCCGTTTTGCCGGCTGAGTTGTGGTGCTTCATGGCATATGTATCATCAGGATGCACCTGTATGGAAAGAAAACTGTTGGTATCCAGCAATTTTATCAGCAGTGGAAACTCAGTGCCATACTTTTCGAAAACCTTTTCACCCACCAGGTCGCCCATGTATATTTCAATGAGTTCGCTGATATTGTTACCGGTTAAAAAGCCATTTTCTACCACTGAGAGATTTTCTTTAACGCCTGAAAGTTCCCACGACTCACCACAGTTGGGCAAGGGTGAGAAGTCTTTATTAAAAAGTTCTTTCAAGCGCGTGCCACCCCAGATCTTATGTTTATAGATGGGTTTGAATTTCAAAGGATAAAGCATACCGGCATTTACTTTGGCCACTCGGCCTGATCATTTTCAAGGTCAATCATTACACCCCAGCTTACGCTGATGAGTTTATCTTCTTCAAAGTAGAAATCCATTACGGCATCGCTGTAAGAAACTCTTCTTTCGCCCCATTCTTCATCTTCGGTATCAATTTCTCTGTATCCGTTGGTTTCCATCAGCTCGATGACTTGTTTTTCGTTGAGATCGAAAACATTTTTGCCAAAGAGGATAGCTTCATCATTGTCTGTTTCAAAGCATGTGCACTTGTTGCCCATGTCTTTTTCAAAAAACACCGTATGTCCCTGATCCCAGTAATTCCAGACTTCAGCATCCGACTCATCGGCTTCGCCGGGCAGATCTTCAATTTCCTGAGGTTCACCCAGATAGTTCTCAACGTCTGACTGGTCAGCGCCAAATTTCAGTTCTCCGAAGCCTACAAGCGGCCTGATTTCTAATTTGTTGCTCATGATTTGAAGGTTTAATGGTATAAATGTAAAGACAAACCTACGGATTTTTTGCCAAAGATTCCGAATTTTTTTGTCATTTTTCCCAACATATAAAGCCTTATTTAAAAGGGGAATCGGGCTCCTTAGCCATATGATTGAAAACGAGTTTGTCGGTTAGTCCGGGTACAATCTTGTTAAGAAGAACGGTTAGTTTGCCCTGATTGGTAAGTACAAGTGTCCTTTTTCTTCTTGCAATGCCTTTCAGAATATGACGGGCAACTTCTTTTGCCGACATCATTTCCGATTCCTTTCTGGGCGATTCTCCCTGCACCGATCCGTCTTTTGATAAGGCAGTTTTCCTGATATTGGATGCTGTAAATCCCGGGCATGCCACCATAACATGAAGTCCGGTTTTCAGGTTTTCGGTTCGCAGTGCTTCAAGGAAGCCCTGCATGGCAAACTTTGATGCAGAATAACCTGTACGTGCCGGTAATCCCCTGATTCCGGCAATAGACGAAACACCTGTTACGCTTCCTTTACTCTCCAGGAGCCATGGTAAAGCGTATTTGGTGCAATAAACCGTTCCCCAGAAATTTACTTCCATCAGTTGCCTGATTACTTCCAGATCAAGATCGGCAAACAATGCACGCATGCTTATGCCGGCATTATTGATAAGAATATCAATTTTTCCGAATTTTTTTACGGTTTCATCCATCAGTCGTTTGCAATCATCTTCGGATGAAACATCAACAGCTGTGAGTAAATATCTTTCAGGGCTCCAGTTGTTTTTACCGGCCAGCTCTTTCATCAAAGAAATCCTGCGGGCTGCAAGTGCTATCTTCATTCCGCTATTCATTGCTTCAACAGCCAAAGCTTCTCCAATACCCGAAGATGCCCCTGTTATTATAATCACTTTTTCGGCAAGTTTATCTCTCATTTTGTTTAAAGCATTATTTTTGCTTTGGATTATCTACATGGTTCAGTTAATTTCTGTGATTATCCGGATTCTCGAAGAAAAATTATACGCTGCAAATATACATCTCTTTAATTACAGCTTTATGCGAATTGTAGAAGTCAGGGACAAAAAAACCGAAAAAGATTTTTTGAAAGTCCCCCATATTATTTACAAAAATGACCCCAACTGGATCAGCCATCTGGAAAACGACATTAAAGCCGTTTTTGATCCTGCTAAAAATAAAAATTTTGAATGGGGCGAAGCCACCCGATGGGTATTATTCGATAATGATAATAAGCTTATCGGCCGTATAGCGGCTTTTATAAACCGTCAGCTGGCATTTACTTATAAGCATCCTACAGGTGGTACAGGTTTTTTTGAATGTATCAATAATCAGGATGCCGCCTTTCTCTTGTTTAATACTGCCAGGGCCTGGCTCGAAGAAAGGGGAATGGAAGCCATGGACGGACCCATAAATTTCGGTGAGAAGGACAGGTTTTGGGGGCTTATGGTGGATGGATTTGAAACATCGCCACCCTATCTTCTCAATTACAATCCGCCATATTACAGAGAACTCTTTGAAGCTTACGGATTTCAAAACTACTACGAGCAATATGTTTACGGACTTGCCTGCGATACTGTGGTACCCCCTATGGTGCATCGCAATTTCGACAGGCTAACCAGGACTGAAGGTTATGAATTCAAAACGCTTGAAATGAGCCAGCTTGAAAAATATGCAGTTGACTTTATGACCATTTACAATGAAGCATGGCGCGATGTTCACAAGCATTTCAAACCCATGACGAAAGAGGAGGCCATGCATACCTTTACAAGCATGAAAGCTGTTGCGGACCCCGATCTTATTGTTTTTGCCTATCACAAAGGAAAACCCATTGCCGTTTTTGTTGGCATTCCCGAACTGAACGAGATCTTCAGATATGTTAACGGGAAACTCAACCTTATTGGAAAATTAAAAGTGCTTTATCATAAATGGAGAAAAACCTGTTCCACCGTTTATGGGTTAGTATTTGGTATTGTGCCCGAATATCGCAATAAAGGAGTTGAAAGTGGGTTAATTCTGGCTATACAAAAGGCAGTGCGTAAAACAAATACCTATTATGGTTTTTACATTGTATGGATTGGTGATTTCAATCCCAAAATGGTTCGTATTGTTGAACTATTGGGCAAAAACCGTGTATTTACGCTGATTACCTATCGCAAGATGTTTAAGGATGAATATGAATTCAGTCGCCATCCTGTGCTGGATTGATTGCTGATTATAACCCCGTTGGTTACTATTACTGAAATTTATTCAGAAAAAAACAATTTTATTTTGGATTTTAGAGAATTGACCGTACCTTTGCACTCTCAAAAAATCAGGGGTAGTTTCCTGATTTTTCTTTGAAATAAAAATCATAATTTGACTTGGTAGCTCAGCTGGTAGAGCACATCCCTTTTAAGGATGGGGTCCTGGGTTCGAGCCCCAGCCAAGTCACTTTTTCACGATCATTTTATGTTGACTTGGTAGCTCAGCTGGTAGAGCACATCCCTTTTAAGGATGGGGTCCTGGGTTCGAGCCCCAGCCAAGTCACAAAAAAAACAGCACTAAATTTCAGGTGCTGTTTTTTTTTGAATCATTTTTTCAGAATACTATTCCTTCTGTTTGTTGAATATCCAGGGTAAAAGATCCTCTTCTGCAAATGCCGGATCCCAGCTATTATGCCCCACACCTTTATATTCGGTATATTTTGCATCGCCACCTGCTTCGTTAATTGCTCTTACCATAATTCTTGAAAGCTCTGCCGGTACAACATTGTCTTTCTCGCCATGAAAAATCCAGAGGGATGTATGTGGTGCATACTTTTCAGCCATTCTTGCATCGCCACCGCCACAAATGGGTACTGCGGCTGCAAACCAGTCGGGACGGCGCGATAAAAGATCGTATGTGCCAAAACCACCCATGGAAAGGCCCATAACATAGAGCCTGGTTTTATCTATGCTTAATTCTGATAATAATTCGTCAAGAAGTTCCATAACCAGTATCATTTGCTCAGATGCAGGAGGCTCATACGATTCATTCACAGCATCATCGCTTTCCAGGGTTTGTAGCAGTGATCTGTTAATCCACCACCCATCTTCAGAACATTGCGGAAATATAACAAAGGCCGGAAAATTTCTGCGATTCAGGGGCTCAAGAAACATGGCCGAACCATGTACCAGTTGTTTTTCATTATCATTTCCCCTTTCACCGGCACCATGCAAAAATAACATGAGAGGATACTTTTGATCAGGATTGTAGTTTTGAGGGTATAAAATTCTGTAGGGAAGTATTTCGCCACTTTCACCCTGAAATTCTTTCTTGAGATATTCTGATGATTTCTCTCCGGCAGAAACAGAAAACAAAGAGATAATTACAATGATCCAGAAAGCTGAAAGGTATTTTATTCCTGACTTCATAATAAGTAGATTTAAATCATAAAAATGAGCTGTAAAGATTATTTCTGATTATTGAAATGCCGCCATTAGCAGTTCAATATCCTGGTAGGGAAGCTGAAAACTTTCCCCTATATACTGATTGGTAAGTGTACCATTAAACAGGTAAACCCCGTGTCGTACACCAAGATCACTTTTCAGCATATTAACAATTCCGCCGTATTCACCTATACTCAGTAATACGGGAGCAAAGAAGTTGCTGAAAGCATATGATGCAGTATGTGGCACTTTTGATGCAATATTGGGTACACAATAATGGGTTATATTATGCTTTTTGAAAACCGGGTCGGTATGACTGGTAACTTTAGAAGTCTCAATACAGCCCCCCTGATCGATACTAACATCAATAATAACTGAGCCAAACTTCATTTGAGCAACCATTTCTTCGCTGACAACGATTGGAGTTCGGCCCCAGGGTGCATGTATGGCACCTATTACCACATCGGCAGTTCTCAGGGCTTTGAGTAAAACTTTGGGTTGAATGATGCTTGTAAAAATCCTTGTGTTAAGATTATTTTGTAACCTCCGAAGTTTATAGATGGAATTATCAAATACTTTTACCATAGCTCCAAGACCCATGGCGGCTCTAACGGCAAATTCGCCCACAGTGCCTGCTCCCAGGATTACTACTTCTGTGGGAGTAATACCTGAGAAACCCCCAAACATCCTTCCCTTTCCGTATCGTGTATCGCAAAGATAATCGGCGGCAATCAGTATGGCGGTATTGCCTGCAATTTCACTCATACTTCTTACCAGTGGGAAGGTATTGGTTTTATCCTTTATGAGTTCAAAAGCAACTGCATTGATTTTTTTGGCCATGAGCGACTTAAAGTAGGCCGACGATTGCACAGGTAAAGTAATGGTAGAAATGAGCGTTTGCCCCGGGCGCATCAATTGGATCTCTTCAGGAATAAGCGGAGCAACTTTCAGAATGATATCAGCCTTAAAAACTTCTTCTTTATCATAAATGATCTCTGCCCCGGCTTCGCTGTATTCGTTATCGGAGAAATGTGCATTCAGGCCTGCTTCCTTTTCAAGAATTACTCTATGGCCATTTTGAGTAAGCAGACTTACAGCCTCGGGTGCCAGGGCAATTCTTTTTTCCTGTAGTGCAACCTCCCTGGGTATCCCTATTACCAGTTGGTTTTTTCTTTTCTTTATCTCAAGGGTTTCTTCCTGAGGAAGTAATTTTCCCTGTGAGCTGAAAAACATATACTCCGGATTTTTCCTTTGCATATTGGTGTATTTTTTAAATCATTTATACTATTCTCCTATTTTCAGGTGTCTGATACCATCCTTTTCTTTAAGAAAAACTTTACAAGTGCCGTGGGGTAGGAGGCTTTCAATCTTTTCAGGCCATTCAATAAAGCAATAATTACCACTGTAAAAGTAATCTTCGTATCCGATATCGAAAGCTTCCTCAATCTTATTTAAACGGTAAAAATCAAAGTGATACAAACTATTTCCGTTTTTTGTAAGGTATTGGTTTATGATGGAAAATGTTGGGCTACCTACTGTATCGGTTGTTTTCAGATGCCTGCAAATGGCTTTGATCAATGTAGTTTTTCCTACTCCCATGGCACCGTAAAAGGCAAAAACTCTGCAATCCGGTCTTATTTCCAGAAGTTTTTTTGCCACATTTCCGATTTGTTCTTCGGTAAACTTTTCTTCCAATTTTCCGGTCATATAAATAATTAACGTGCTTTCAGATAGACAAAAGGTACCAGCATTTCCTCCATAGATAAACCACCGTGCTGAAATGTGTTCCTGTAGTAGTTAACGTAATAATTATAGTTATTAGGGTAAGCAAAAAAGCTGTCCTCTTTTGCAAAGATATAACTTGAACTGATATTTGTGCGAGGTAAAAATATATCCTGGGGATTTCTTACTTCAAAAACATCACCCGGGTTATATTGCAGGTGCTTTCCAGTTTTGTATCGCAGGTTGGTATTGGTATTTTTATCGCCTATAACTTTGGTAGGGTTGGAAACCTTTATAGAGCCGTGATCAGTTGTAATAATGATATTTATCTTTTTGTCCTGCAAAAATCTGATAATCTCAAGCAAAGGAGAGTGCTCAAACCACGACAGGGTAAGTGACCTGTAGGCTGCTTCGTCATCGGCCAGTTCTTTGATCACTTCCATATCGGTTCGGGCATGCGAAAGCATATCAACAAAATTATAAACCAGCACATTTAGTTGTCTCCCGGTAAAATTATTGATGTTTTCAAGCAGTTTCTTTCCTGCATTCAGATTCAGGATTTTGTGATAATGAAAAGGAATATTTAACCCAAGTCTTTTCAGTTGTTCTTCAAAGAGCTGCGATTCAAACTGGTTTCGGGTACCTTCATCTCCTTCGCCTATCCAGTATTGGGGAAATCTTTTCAGAATCTCTGAAGGCATCAAACCGGCAAAAAATGCGTTCCGCGCATACTGTGTGGCTGTAGGTAGAATACAGTATATAATTTCTTCTTTTTCAACCCGATAATGGTTTTCAATGGCTGGTTGAAGGATTTTCCACTGGTCAAATCGTAAATTATCAACAATGATCAGGAAGAATTTTTCATCAGATTCAAGCAATGGTAATACTTTCTCTCTGATTGCAACATGCGACAAAACAGGTCTTTCTTCAGCCTGTCCGCTAAGCCAGTCCTGGTAATTCGCCATAACAAATTTCGCAAATACTGTATTGGCTTCAGATTTCTGCATTTTAAGAATTTCTTTCAGGCCGGTATCCTGCGATTTTTCCAGTTCAAGCTCCCAGAATATCATTTTCCTGTAAATATTTTCCCATGTTTCCAGGTCGGGGCGATCGCTGATATCCATGCTTATTTGTCTGAATTCCTGCTGATAACCCATATTGGTTTTTTCGCTCATGAGCTTTTTATTTTCCAGGTTTTTTTTCAGGGAAAGCAGGATCTGGTTCGGATTAACCGGTTTTATAAGGTAATCGGAAATATTGCTTCCGATGGCTTCATTCATTATGGTTTCTTCTTCGCTTTTGGTGATCATTACCACCGGGAGGCGGGGTTGTTTGCCTTTTATCCGGGTAAGAGTTTCCAGTCCTGTAAGTCCCGGCATGTTTTCGTCAAGAAAAACGATATCATAGTTATTGGAAAATATCAAGTCCAGGGCTTCATCACCACTTTTAGCAATAGAAACTTCATAACCCTTCTGCTCCAGGAAAATTATATGCGGTTTTAACAGATCAATTTCGTCGTCGGCCCACAATACTTTGATTGGCATAAATTTATTTTTTTTGATTAGTAATTTATTGATAAAGAAAATGTTTCCAATGAAAATTATTCATAACATTCTGACTTGCTATCAATAAACGTATCAGGGTTTTTTTATTGCTTCTTTTTAACCAATAATTGTTAATAGCTTAATAACAAAAGTAATGATTATTCAGCAAAAAAATTTTAAAATCCGGAGGCTTCTGTTGCTTAAAAATGTTTTGTTTACGGTTTTTTGACTTACTATGATCAAATAAAAATAAAATAGCTTAGGTTTGTATTTTCTTACGACAATTAATGACCAAAATCATTCTGTGGAAAAAATGGGACAGAATAAATTAAAGATTTTTAATGATCCGGTTTACGGCTTCATAAATGTACTTTATCCGGCTGTTTTCGATATACTTGAAAATCCTTATTTTCAGAGGCTTAGAAGGATTAAGCAGCTTGGGCTTACACATCTGGTATATCCCGGGGCTTTGCATACCCGTTTTCAGCATGCTATGGGTGCCATGTACCTTATGGGTCAGGCTATTGAAACTCTCAGGACGAAAGGTCATGATATTACCGATTTTGAAGCTGTGGGTGCAACCATGGCGATCCTTATGCACGATATTGGTCACGGACCTTTTTCACATGCACTTGAAAATACCCTGGTTCAGGGAATGGATCATGAGCAGATTTCTTTATTGTTTATGCAGAAATTGCAAAAGCTGCACCCTGAAATCATTCAACTGGCCATTGATATTTTTCTGAACCGGTATCATAAAAAATATCTCCATCAACTGGTTAGCGGACAACTGGATATGGACAGGTTGGACTATCTTAACCGCGATAGTTTTTTTACCGGTGTATCAGAAGGAGTGGTAAGTTACGACAGAATTATTAAAACCCTTAACGTTGCAGATGACAGGCTTGTTACCGATGAAAAGGGGATCTATTCTCTTGAAAAATTTGTTATTGCCCGGAGGCTGATGTACTGGCAGGTTTATTTGCATAAAACGGTTATTTCTGCAGAGCAATTGCTCATAACAATCCTGCAGAGAGCAAAAGAACTGGGTTTGGAAGGTCAGGATCTGTTTTCCACTCCACCCCTAAAACGCTTTCTTACTCGTCAGATCATGGCAGAAGATTTTTTGAGATATCCTGATCTGCTCGATGATTTTGCTTTACTCGATGATTTTGATGTATTTACTTCCATAAAAACGTGGACACAGCATCCTGACAGGGTTCTCTCAAAGCTTTGCCAGAATTTGGTGTACAGAAAATTATTTAAAATTGAATTACAAAAGGAGCCTTTCGACAAGGCTTACCTGGAAAAGCTGTCTGAGATTACAACATCAGTCTTTAAAATAGATCCGTCAGAAACACACTATTTTGTAATTTCAGGTCATACCGAAAACAATGCTTACGACCCCGGTGTTGGTAATATCTGGATACTACAGAAAAACGGGCTTGTGAGCGATATGGCAGAAATTTCTGACCAGTTAAATATCCGTGTACTCTCAAATCCCGTAAAGAAGTATTACCTTTGCTACCCCAAAGATGTTTGGGAAATTATGATGAAATAAAAATTTGATATCCCTGTAAATTGCAGGGTTTTTAGTTATAGATTAATCAAAAAATTTTTTACAATATACTAATCAGATGGAATTTACGGCAAAACAAATTTCTGATTTTCTTAGTGGGGAGATTGAAGGTGATCCGGGATTGAAGGTAAATACGATCTCAAAAATCGAAGAAGCGCAACCCGGAAGCCTGACATTTCTTGCAAATCCTGCCTATGCGCAATTTATTTATAATACCGGTGCAAGTATTGTTCTGGTAAATAAGGACTTCAAACCCGAAAAACCACTCAACAATACGCTCATCAGAGTCGATAATGCATACCAGGCACTTGCCCGACTTCTTGAACTTTACCAGCAAAATATGCCACAGAAAAAAGGAATCTCCTCCATGGCGAGCATTGCTGATTCCGTTAAAATGGGAGATGATCTGTATGTCGGAGAGTTTGTAGTAATAGGAGAAAATGTGGTTATCGAAGATCAGGTTAAAATTTATCCGCAATGCCATATTGCTGATAATGTCATTATTAAAACAGGTTCAACGCTTTATCCGGGTGTAAGAATATATGAAAATTGTATAATTGGTAAAAACTGTACAATTCATTCAGGCGCTGTAATTGGTGCCGATGGATTTGGATTTGCACCGCAGAGTGATAATAATTACATGAAAGTTGCACAAATTGGTAATGTTATACTCGAGGACAACGTAGAAATTGGTGCCAATACTACTATTGACCGGGCAACCATGGGCTCAACCATAATACGTAAAGGCGTGAAACTTGATAATCTTATTCAGGTTGCCCATAACGTAACCATTGGAGAAAATACTGTTATTGCCGCTCAGTCAGGTATTGCAGGTTCAAGCAAAGTAGGAAAAAACTGCATGATTGGCGGTCAGGTTGGAATAAGCGGTCATATTTCAGTTGGAGATGATGTGAAAATTGCAGCACAATCGGGACTTTCATCCAATATCAAAGATGGGAAAATCATTATGGGATCACCGGCCTTTGATCATGACAAATACATAAAAGCATACATCCATTTCCGGAATTTTGAAAAGCTTATTAAGAGAATTGATGACCTTGAAAAAGAATTAAAAGATTTAAAGGATAAGTAAATTCTGTTTATTGCTGAGGTCCAATTCGGAACAAAGAAAAATAAAAATCATATCTTTGCCTGATTTTTCAATCGGGCATATATTTTTTTGTGTTCTGAGAATAAAAAGAGATTCACAGTTAAAATCTGTAAGCCCTTAAATTTAAGACAACTACGAGAATATGATTGAGAAGCAGAAAACAATAAAAGCTCCGGTAACGCTTTCTGGTGTGGGTTTGCATACCGGACAAACAGTTACCTTGACTTTCAAACCTTCAGAAGAAAATACTGGGATCCGTTTTTTACGCACTGACCTGGATGAGAAAATATTCATTGAAGCAGATGCTGATTATGTAGTGGACACATCGCGCGGAACCACACTTGAAAAGGATGGTGTACGATTGCTTACGGTTGAACATGTACTTGCTGCAATTACCGGAATGGATATAGACAATATTATTATTGAGGTCAATTGCCAGGAGATGCCCATAATGGATGGAAGCAGCCGCTTTTATACTGAAGCCCTGGAAAAAACAGGCACCCTTCAGCAGGAAGCTCCACGTGAATACTTTGAAATTAAAGAAACCATCAGATTTTACGATGAGGAGAAAGATTGCGAGTTCATAGCTGTTGCAGCCGACAACTATCGCATTTCCTGTATGATTGATTTTAAATCAAAGGTGCTGGGTTCACAGTATTCGGTGCTCGACAAATTGTCTGATTTTAACAAACAGATTGCGCCTTGCCGCACATTTGTTTTTTTGCACGAACTTGAGTTTCTGCTCAAACAAAACCTGATCAAGGGTGGCGACCTGAGCAACGCCATTGTTTATGTTGACAGGCCCATTCCTCAGGATGAACTTGACCGACTGGCAGAATTATTCAATAAACCATCTGTAGCTGTTAGGTCAGAAGGTATTCTCAACAACCTTGTGCCTTATTTCGAGAATGAAGCAGCCAGGCATAAACTTCTTGATATCGTTGGCGATTTAACACTTGCCGGTAGAAGAATTAAAGGCCAGATCATTGCCCGTAAACCCGGACATGCATCTAATGTTAAGTTTGCCAAAGAAATAAAAAAACATATCAAGCAACGCATTGCCGAGCAAAAAATACCGGTCTACGATCCTGACAAAAAACCCATTTACGATATCAATGATATTAAAGGAATGCTTCCTCACCGTTATCCTTTCCTTCTGGTAGATAAGATCATTGAAATAAGTGAATCGCATGTGGTTGGTATAAAGAACCTTACCATGAATGAGTCCTTTTTCATGGGGCATTTCCCCAATGAACCCGTTATGCCCGGAGTTCTTCAGGTGGAAGCTATGGCACAAACCGGGGGGATTCTTATACTTTCAACCGTTGAAGATCCGGAGAACTACAGTACATATTTTCTGAAAATTGATAATGTAAAATTCAAGCAAAAAGTTGTACCCGGCGATACTCTTATATTGAAATGTAGCCTGATATCCCCGGTTAGACGGGGTATTTGCCACATGAAATGTGTGGGGTTTGTAGGATCAAAAGTTGTTATGGAGGCTGAATTAATGGCCCAAATCGTAAAAACAAACTAAAACAAAATGAATCAACCTTTAGCATACGTACATCCACAGGCAAAAATTGCTGATAATGTAGTCATTGAGCCTTTTGTTACCATCCATAAAAATGTGGAAATAGGTGAAGGAACATGGATTGGATCCAATGTTACAATTATGGAAGGAGCCCGAATTGGTAAAAACTGCAGAATATTTCCAGGAGCAGTAATATCAGCTATACCCCAGGATCTGAAATTCGATGGAGAAGATACTACAGTAGAAATTGGCGATAACACAACCATAAGAGAGTTTGTTACCATAAACCGCGGAACCAAAGCTAATTTCAAAACTGTAGTCGGTAATAATTGCCTGCTTATGGCTTATGTTCACGTTGCACATGATTGCGTAATCGGTAATAATTGTATCCTTGCCAATGCAGCTAATCTGGCGGGCCATATAAATATTCAGGACTTTGCCATAATCGGGGGTCTTTCTGCAGTACATCAGTTTGTAAATATTGGTCAGCATGCAATGATATCAGGAGGTTCCCTGGTAAGAAAAGATGTGCCGCCATTTACCAAAGCTGCCCGCGATCCGCTGTCTTTTGTGGGTATAAACTCTATCGGGCTGCGTCGCAGAGGTTTTTCCTCAGAAAAGATCAACGAAATTCAGGAGATATATAGAATTATTTACCTGCGTAATCTAAATGTTTCGAAGGCCATTGCAGTAATTGAAACGGAAATGCCCGCTACACCGGAGCGTGATGAAATTATTTCTTTCATTACCGGTTCAAGCCGTGGAATCATGAAAGGTTATAACTTTCAGGAGAAATAAGCATTAGCTTGCTGCCAGATTATTTGATAAATGGAGATCTCCCTGGAAAATACCGGTAAAAAGTATATTCACAACTGGATTTTTAAAAATCTGAATCTGGATTTCAACGCACCCGATCATTACGGCATTCTTGGCAATAACGGTAGCGGCAAAACTACTTTGCTTAAAGTCATTTCCGGAATTCTTTCACCATCAGAGGGCAAGGTCAGGTATAATTACAGGGGCGCTGATGTGTCAGAAAAAATTTCCAGGTACGTTGGTTGGGCATCGCCCCATCTTGAGCTTATTGATGAATTTACGCTTGAAGAAATACTTTCATTCCATCAAAAATTCAAACCCTGGATAGCAAATCAATCACTTCCATCATTGATCAGATTGTCGGGTTTAAGAAAAAGCCTTGACAAACCCTTGAAATATTATTCATCAGGGATGAAGCAAAGGGTAAAGCTTTTGGTTGCAGTTATGAGTGATGTACCTTTGATCATTCTTGATGAGCCA
Organism: Bacteroidales bacterium; assembly: GCA_019429055.1. Taxonomy (GTDB): domain Bacteria; phylum Bacteroidota; class Bacteroidia; order Bacteroidales; family UBA7960; genus SKVR01. The sequence goes on along the minus strand of JAHYJP010000047.1, from coordinate 2,061 downwards.
TGCACCAACCTCGACGAAAATTCCATTCAATGGTATCAGGACCTGATAACGGAGTTTTCATCAGACCGCCTGCTCATCATTGGCTCCAATGATCCGGAGAATGAATGTTTCAGTTGTAAAACTTTCTATACCCTTGGCAAGGATCAGCTTTCCTAGTTCGCTTTAACAGCAGGGTTTACAACCTTACCCATAAATAGAATTGAATTGCTGCTGTTTTCCCTGATCAAATAAAAGAAAGGTCTGTCGGCCCGGAAAATATTTGCCGGAGGATCTACAATAGCTGATTTTCTGATAATTACAACTGCAGTGGAGGCAGCTGCTTCAGTTCCTTCTTCATTAACATCGATAAAAGCTTCGTGAATAACCTTATCGATTTTCAGATCGTTTAAGGGTGTCATTTTGCTGAAATCAGCCCTGTTGCTGAATGCATCGGGCATTCCCATTGATGCAAGGAGTTTTTCAAGGTCGAATTTTGATCGAATTTTAAATGAAGGCAGATAAACCTGAACTTCCTGTTTCTCCAGTTTTTCGATGGTTTGAGCAAATGATAATGCATCAAAGTCCTTGATGAATCCATTCAGATCTCCATTTTCTGCCGGTAAAACAACAAGCATGGAAAAATCACCACCTTCATATTCAAGCTCCAGAGCCTGAAAATTATCGGTTTTAGTATATCTGAGATCATCTTTCATGTACATAAAAGGTACATTCGCGGTTCTTTCCCTGCTAATGTAGAACACACCCGGATGGGTCGCATTTTCGTCAAAGGCAATTTTCCAGTTGGAAAGGAAGTATATGGCATTTACCAGTACAAGTCTTGTATCATCAGTAAGTACTCCGGGCTGAATAAGATCTTTAATAAGATCATTGGTGTGCTTTTCAACCCATGCATTGATTTGTTGCCTGATCTGTTCGCGATCGCCCTTGTAATTTACCTTGTAAAATCCCGATCCATAGTACTCCCTCATCAGATCCATGAATTCATCCAGAAATGGGTAATCTTCCTGAGGCCACAATGAGTTGGCAATTTGTAACTGTTTTTTTGCTTCACCCTTCTCCAGAATTGTATTCATCCACTGAGAGAAACTTTTATGGAAACTTTCCTGATCGATGTCAAAATAAAGTGTGCGTGCCATTTGCATGGCAGTATTTCCATCGGCTCCTGCATAGGTCATAGCCAGGGCAGTTGAAATACTGAACGGCGAGATCACAAGGTTTTCATCATGGGATGGATTAATTGCATTAAATATGTCGAAGGCAAATTTATTATTTCGCATTTCTATGGGAGTGTTTTTAAGAAATTCATTTTCTTGTTGGGATGTTTGCTTTCCGCTTCCGCAGGACATCAGTACAAGTTGAGTCAAAATGACAAAACCTGCCAGTGTCAGAATTCTTTTTTTCATATCGGGTTCATTATTAGGTTTGTAATGGGTATGATGCAATTGTTGTTCCAAATCCTTAAAACGGGCGAAGTTTTATTCTTTTATTCAAATGATTTGATTTTAATTCCGCCCTAATAAAATGGTTTTATGTTGGCAAATGTACATTATATGTTAGTAAAAAACCTTTTATTTCTGTTTTAAAATCAAAAAATAAAACTGTTTTGACATAAAAGAACATCCCGAAATAATTTTATTAACATTTCGTAGGTCAAAACCCTTAATAAATTCAGTAAAATCACTTGATTGATCATGTGAAAAAGTGTTATATTTGTTCCCGTTGTAGAATTTGTTTTGTAGTAAAACTTTGGAAATTAAATCAAAATATGATGAGATTACTTTTTGCCTTTTTTACAGCCATTATTTTGCTTTTTATTACTCCAACAAAGTCAGCAGCCGGCGAACTGAGTTCGGAGTTGAGTATAGAGTTAAATGCTGAGCTGAACACTGAAACGAATGATTTTCTCTTCTTCAATCCCCCAAGCAGATCACGGCAGCCTGGTGGTTCACGGCGGCCCCTGCAACTTTCACGCAGGAATATGTGGTTGTTGCGATATGGCTGGGATTTTGGAATTAACATCGGAACATCACATTCTCTTACAGATGTAAGTGGCACTTCTGT
>JAHYJP010000301.1 GCA_019429055.1 Bacteroidales bacterium | reverse complement strand
AATTTCAAGGCCGCTGTTTAAAACATATTTTACCAATCCCTTGTCCCGGGCAATAAATATCTCCCTTACACTGTGCCTGTACAATTCCTCAGTGAAATCCTCCAGCTTGAAATGTAGCACACCTGAGTATACCGTACCTCCCAGTTCAAGATTGTTCAATATCTGTACCGTTGAATGGATCTCCTCATCAACCTCATAGCCTTCATCAGTCATAATCTGAGATTTATGGAAGTTAAAGACATTGATTCTCGAAATAGTTTCATAACCGAAATCGTAGGAGAATGCAATATCACCCAGGTCAACGTATAATGCATCTCCGTATGGAGGGAACCCGGCTGTAAGCGACAAATGGAATGAGAGTCCGTAATTGGATGAGAAATTCTGATAGTGGTATTCCGTAAAGCTTATATGGGTGGTTATCCCCAGGAAACTGGACCAGGATTTACCGAAATAATACGAAGAATCAACCAGCGAAAACCCGTAACCGATCCCGTTGCTGTCTTTCATAATAAACCTGAAACTGGATGAGTCTGTAACAATCCAGCCTTCATTTTCTTCATCAAACAGGAAGGTTTCTTCCTTCAAACCGTGATTCTCCCCGCAGGCGGAAAGCACCGCCGCAAAAACCAGAATTGTAATCCACTTATTCATCCTTTAAATATTGCTCGCCATTTGTCATCACTACCTTTAAAATTCCATATTCCATGTTGTACATAACACTGTCAACCGAGAGGATATCCGGCTTGTCCCAATAATATTCCTCGCATTTAATTTGATAAACGCTATGGTATAACCTGCCATTTATTATCAGTGAATCAGCGATATCGATATAATACTCATCAATGTTTTCATCCGGGATCATGAAGCTGTTTTTGCCTATGTGGCCCCAGATGGGATAAGCACTGGTATCAGCATTGCTAACAGTCAATTTGAAGTCAAAAATGGGATAGTCGGGCGATAAAACTGTAATGTTCTCCTCCCAAATTAATTCGTCGCAACACCAGCAATGATCAAAGGATTCTCTCCTTTTCTCGGTAAAGCGTTTTACGTAAAATGAAATAATCAATCCGTTTGAATGTTCAAACCGTACATACTCTCCATCTTTGTAAGGGATCCTCTCCAGCAACTCTTCGGTTAATGGTCCCCTGTCAGTTATCACCGGCTTGCAAGGCCTGCATCCGGCTAAAAATAATCCCAATATGAAAATTATGTAAAACGATTTCATTTTCCAGCATTAAGAAAGTAAAACTACAAATTAGAATTGGTAATTCATGGATTACGGGGGTTTATGCGATTGCCATTGTTGAGACGCAAATATGCGTCTGTACGGGGGGGATCATGCGATTGCCATTGTAGAGACAGATCATGATCTCTACGTGTAAATGGGAAATAACAATGCAAGTTTTTTGGAAAAAACATCGTATATTTATGTCAAACAATGGCACCGAAAAAAGTAGTTTTTCGAGGTGTGTGCCCTTAACTATTACCTAGATTGAGCGATTTATGCAAAAAAACATAAAAGGTAGCTTGTTTAATACCCTGATAATGTGTAATTTAAAGGTGTAAAAACTAAAAAATAACACTTCACCAGTTGGGTGCACAAGACTATCTTTTATGAGTACTAAGATAACAAAAATTGGCATTACAAGCAATAAAATTTCAGGCCGTGGGGGGCTCGCTTTATTTCTACGGTACATTGAAAAAACCAGCTTTTACAGGCTTGTATCAGGCGTTATTCTTCCTGTAATTGTAAACAGCAACAAGGGTCTGCAGTTTCACCAGTTTATTAAACAGAACCTTGCGTTTTTCATGGATGGCACCCATATGGCTATAAGTAGTTTTGACCAGATCAAAGAAGATGATGGGTATGCTGCCCTTTTGGAATGCAGGAAAGATCATTTGGCCTCTTCTCACCAGATCAAACGTTATTTCCATAAGCTATCCTGCATAACAAATCACATATTCAATAAGATACTCCATGAGTTGTTTTTTTGGAGGCTTTCTATTACCAGCCCCCAGGTTATTGTATTGGGAGCAGATACGATGGTGTTGGATAACGACAGTGCCAATAAACGTGAAGGCAGTGAAGTGACCTATAAGCGCAAAAAAGGTTTTCAACCCCTTCATATATGCTGGGGGCCTTTCCTTATAGATGTACTCTTCAGAAAAGGTAGTGCCCACTCCAATCATGGAACCGATTATATTGACAGGGTTCGTGCAGTTGCTAAGCTGATACGTAAAAGATACAGTCCTCAGGTACCGATCGTGCTTTGTAGTGATAGCGGTTTTTTCGATCAGAAAGCCTTCGATATATTTGAACAGGAGCTTCATATACATTACATTACAACTGGTAAGTTGTATGGTGATGTAACAGAATATGTGCGGGACTTACCCAACGATGCATTTAATACAATATCAAAGGATAAAGCTGTATGGCAATTCAAAGAGTATGCCAGCAGGCTAAAATCCTGGTCAAAGTTTCGTCGTTGTTTTTTTACCAGATTGCACCGGGATGACACCGGGCAATATGTAATGGGATTTGGTAAACCTGACAGCATTATCTATACAAATATCGGGAACTGCCCTTTGGCAGATGAGAGACTTCGCATAGCCGGTGGAAATGAGTGGTTTAAAGCTGAGACCATTATTAGAAAATCACATCAAAGGGGGGCTGATGAACTGATACACCGCAGCCTTAAGGAGCTGGCTACCAAAGAGCAACTTCCTTTCAAATCCTTTGGAATGAACAGGGCATATTACTTTATGCTGGTATTTACCCACTTTCTTTTTGAAGCCTATAAGCAGGATGTAACAGCAGAGGTAATTCCAGCTACTGTTTACCCCAATACATTTAGAAGGAAGCTTATTGATTTTGCAGTCAGGATAACCTCCCGGGCTAGATACACTGTGCTGAATGTCACAAAAACCATTTATGAAACTATAAATATTG
>JAHYJP010000300.1 GCA_019429055.1 Bacteroidales bacterium | reverse complement strand
TAAGGTGAAGCATGAGCCTGAAAATCCGTACTATGATGGTGAATTTCAGGTTGCTGAGGAGGGGGAGGAGGGTGCGTTTGATGCGGTGGCAATCAGGCGGGTGGTTCGGGATGTGTGAGTGGAAGGAATATCGATTATCTGAAATAATGGAAAAAGTTGCGAAAATTGAGGTTAACAGCAATGGATATTAAGAATTCCAATAAACCATTTTTTAACGATATAAGAGCTATAATTCAGCAGGCCAGGCAAAAAGCATATGCTGCCGTGAACTTTGGTATGGTGGAGGCGTACTGGCAAATTGGTAAAAGGATAGTGGAGGAAGAGCAACACGGGGAAGCCCGCGCAGAATATGGTAAACAGATTATTAAGGAACTTTCAAAACAACTCTCTGCTGAATTTGGGCGGGGATTTACGGAAGCAAACATCTGGAATTTCAGGCAGTTTTACCTTGTTTTTCAAACCGAAGAAAAACTCTACGCACTGCGTAGAGAATTGACCTGGACTCACTATCGCCTGATCATGCGGCTGGAGAATCCATCTGCCCGTGATTATTATATGCAGGAGGCAGCGGAGCAAAACTGGAGTACCCGCGCCCTTGAGCGCCAGATAAACTCGCTTTATTACGAGCGTCTTCTTACAAGCCGCAACAAAGAGCATGTCATCGAGGAGATGCAGGAAAAGACTGCAAGCCTTGCCCAAACACCGCACGATTTTATTAAAGACCCTTATGTTCTTGAGTTTCTCGGTATGCCTAACTCTTCGCATTTCAGGGAGTCTGACCTGGAACAGGCTATTATTGACAATCTGAAAGATTTTATCCTTGAACTTGGAAAAGGTTTTGCATTCGTTGCCAGGCAAAAGAGAATAACTACTGAAACATCGGATTTCTACATTGATCTGGTTTTTTATAATTACCTCCTCAAATGCTTTGTAATCATAGATCTTAAGACCGGAAAGCTCACCCATCAGGATATCGGGCAGATGGACATGTACGTGCGGCTATTTGAAGACCGGATGAAAACTGAAGGTGATAATCCCACGATAGGGCTTCTTATGTGCACGGAAAAAGATGAAATCATTGCTCATTACAGCGTGTTGAAGGAAAGCAAACAGCTATTTGCCTCAAAATACCGATTGATATTACCGACAGAGGATGAACTGAAGGCTGAATTAGAACGGGAAAGGAACCTGATTTTAGAACAAAAAGGGGTATATGAGACAAGGAGGGCGGGAAATGAGTAGCAGAGGGTTCGCAATGAGTAAAAAAGAAGTGTTCCATTCCACAGTCGGGCAGTTGGTTGAATTTTTAAAGACCCTGCCGCTGGAGCTATCGGTATTGACCAGCTGTTATGAAAATGGTTTTGAGAATTTGGGAACGGTGAAAGTAGATGGCTAAGAAAAACCGAATAATCATGGTTAAGGGTGAGAACATTACCATAACAAAAGATGATTACATATCTTTAACAGACATGCTGAAAGCCAAGGATGGGGATTTTTTTATTTCGGACTGGCTAAGAAATAGAAACACAGTTGAATACCTAGGTATTTGGGAACGGATACATAATCCGGATTTTAATTGTGGCGAATTCGCCATAATTAAAAGTAAGGCAGGATTACACAGTTACAAAATCAGTGTAAAGGAATGGGTGGCCAAAACCAATTCCATAGGTTTAACGGCAAAAACAGGCCGTTATGGTGGCACTTATGCGCACAAAGACATTGCATTTGAATTCGGCATGTGGATTAGCGCCGAGTTTAAAATATATCTCATCAAGGAATTCCAGCGCCTTAAAGACGAAGAGCAAAAACAACTGGGCTGGGACATCCGCCGTAATCTTACCAAAATCAACTACCGCATTCATACCGATGCCATCAAGGAAAACCTGAATGCGGTGTTTATCAATGAGTGAATGGAGCAAAGCGAGCGCTTGACACGATTGAACCAGATTGCCATTCATCAGATAAGGATATTGTTGGAGGATAGGACTACCGGAATGTTGGAGGGGGATTGAAGGAATCGCAATGAGCAATAAAGACGTATTTCATTTCACAGTCGGCCAGTTAGTTGATTTATTAAAAACCCTGCCGCAGGATCTGCCTGTATTGACCAGTGGGTATGAGGGTGGTTTTGAGAACTTTTATGAACCAGCTATTATTAAGGTGAAGCATGAGCCTGAAAATCCGTACTATGAAGGTGAATTTCAGGTTGCGCAGGATGGGGATGAGGATACGTTTGACGCGGTGGTAATCAGGAGGGGGGTTCGGGATGAGTGAATGGAAAGAATATCGATTATCTGAAATAATGGAATTGATTGGTGGTGGCACGCCAAAAACAACAGTTCCAGAATACTGGGGTGGAAATATACCCTGGCTATCTGTGACAGATTTTAATACTGAGAAAAAATATTGTTTTGATGCCGATAAAAAAATCACCGAAAGGGGTTTGAGTGAAAGCAGCACGAAAATCTTAAAGAAAGGACAAATAATAATATCGGCGAGAGGGACAGTAGGTGTTTTATCAGTACTTGGCCGAGATATGGCTTTTAACCAATCTTGTTATGGAATAGATGCGAAAAAAAGTTTGACCGATAACGATTTTTTATACTACCTTTTAAAAGATAATATTGCCAGTTTTCATTCAGCTTCGTATGGAGCAGTATTTGACACAATAACAAAGGAAACATTCAGTCAGATTGCGGTTTCTGTCCCACCTCTCCCCGAACAGCGCGCCATCGCCTCTGTCCTTTCCAGCCTCGATGACAAGATCGACTTGCTGCACCGCCAGAACCAGACCCTCGAAGCCATGGCTGAGGCGCTGTTCCGGCAGTGGTTTGTGGAGGAGGCGGGGGAGGGGTGGAATTCTGTTAGAGTTGGCGACTTTGTTCATACAAATGTTTCAAGCATTAACAAAGACAATGCTCTCAAAACAATTAGATATTTGGACACGGGTTCACTTACAGAAGGCAAAATTGACG
>JAHYJP010000299.1 GCA_019429055.1 Bacteroidales bacterium | reverse complement strand
CTTCAAAAAAAATTTGAGGTTAATAAAAGAAAAAAAAATTTAGCAAAGCCGGTCTGCCCGGACTGAGTAGAAAGACAACTCTATTTATAAATCATTTACAATTCAAATCAAGTATTTTCGTATCCACCCGTGCAAACAGGTCTTGCTAAATCCTTATCGATTTTTATAATGCCATATTAGTTTGGTTGCGTGATTACCCCTTGCTCTTAAAGTTTCAGATTCTGCGGTAATAATTCGTGAAGCTTGTTGACTTTGTACTCAGGGATAATTTCAAGTACTTTTTTTAGCCATTCATAAGGGTTGACATTATTTTTTTTGCATGTGCCAAAGAAGGAATAAAACATTGCAGCTCGTTCAGCTCCTCGATGTGAGCCTGCAAACAAATAGTTCTTTCTGCCCAGGGCAATGGGCCTGATGGCATTTTCCGCAAGATTATTATCTATTTCCAGGGAACCATCAAGCAGATAGTTTAAAAGATTATCCCACCTGGGTATGCAATATGCCACAGCTTTACCTATGGGTGACTTAGGACGTGAAGTCTTATAGGTTTCCACCATCCATTTTCCAAGCTCGTTTAAAACCGGGAGTGCCTTCTCAAGCCTGAGTTCATACCTTTCTGCCGGTGAAAGATTTTTTTCTCTTGCCTCCTGTTCAATGGCATAAAGTTTTTGGAACATATCCAAAGCATACTCTGCTTTCTCCTTGTCATAATCTTTGGCTTTATCAAAACCCCTGCGGGCATGAGCCATACAGTTTAAATGAATAATATCTTTTCTTCTTGTAATAAAATCATAGACACGATAACCATCGGTCTGCAGATAACCATTATAATTCTTCAACAACAAGGATGGCCCTTCCCTGGACCTGCCTTTTTGGTAATCAAACAAAACAGATTTTTCCAATGGAGAATGATAAAGCCAGTGGTATCCTGTGTGTATATTTCCATTTTTTGTTTTGTCCAGTACCAGTATCGGAGTCTCATCTGCCTGAATGTATCCCTGTGCTAAAATTCTTCTTTTCAGATTTTCATATAAAGGCCACAGTAAATTGCTAATTGATTCCTGCCAGCCATCTATTGTTGAAGAAGATATATTTATGCCTTCCCTTTTAAAACGTTCTATTTGACGATAAACAGGCAGGTGGTCTACAAATTTATCAATCATTATTTGTGACAATAGACCAGGGCCTGCAATTCCTTTTTCAATAGGGAATACCGGGAGTTTTCCTATGACTCCTTTATAAGTTAAGGTTTGATCATCTTCCAGTTTGATATACTTGGGCCGGATGTATCTTATTACAGATAATTTTGCAGGAGTAAAATCCAGCTGCTCGGTAATTTCTTTCCCGATACACTTCATTCCTGTAGTGTCCTCTTCCGGCTCAATAACAACTTCTTTAACGGGCAAATGTGAGGGCAGGGTCATGCGGCCGGGATGGTTTACACGTTTTGTTTTTTTACGTACATAAGTAATGGTTTCCTGCTGTTTTTCCGGCTCCTGCTCAGTCTCTACTTCAAAAGGCAGGGTCATTTGATTTTCATCGGCATCCTTAACAAAACGTTCCCGTTTTGCGCCATAAAGCAAGCGCTGAATCTGGTCTATCCGGAACTGTAAATCGGCAACCCTGGATTCAAGGTTTAAATTTTCTGACAGCAGCTTTTTATTCATCTGCAGCAACTCCTCAAAACTCATATTTTCCAGCACCATTGTCATAGTCCAAAGATACTGTATTTACAGGCCTTTCAGAAGGAAAAACAGGGCAAGTTATCAAGATATTTTCTTGATAAATAATGGGCTAAAAATTTGGCTGATAGCGTTTTCTTTTTTGAACATTTTTAATGGAAAGACCGTCAACAATCATCACCAAAGTAGCATAATCAAGGGTGATGCTTCCAACAGAAGAATCATACCGGGGAAGCTCAAAAGTTCCTTTTTCAAGACGCTTGTAATAAAGGATAAAACCACTTCCTTGCCAATGCAGTAACTTAATTTTGTCCCTGCTCTTGTTAATGAATATGAATACTTCTCCATTGCAGGGATCGCCTCCCAAATTGTTTTGAATAAGGCCACTCAGTCCATCAAAACTCAATCGCATATCTGCAGGCTGACTATACAAATGAAACCGGTTCTCGGAAGAAAGGGCAAACATAAGCTAATAGTTTATTAGGTTTTTCAACTGAAGGATATCTGTTCCAGATGGACAGCTAAGTCTTACTCCATTGGGAAAAGAAATTTCAATACGATCCGGTTCCTCATTAATAGAATTAACCGGCGGGGACACTTTAACCGGAATAAATCCAGGGTATTGTTCTAGATATAACCCTACGAGCTCCTGTTCCTTCTTGTACTTCTTGATCCAATGATAGAAAGAAGAAACTGGTATATTTTCACGCTCACAAAATTCAGCCTGGGTAACTCCGCTTTCCTGCCAAATTTCTATAGCCAGGTACATTTCTTCTTTACTGTATTTTTGATTCTTCTTCATGGGGTGAAGTTAGAGCTCAAATCTTTAACCAGAAAGACGGGGTTAGTAGAGTGGATACGTCTGATATGGCTTTTATCTTATTTAACTCCCTAAAAATTCAGATGATGAATCGCCAGGTTTTTCAAACACAAGCACTGATGTTTATGTGCCTTAAAAACATGTGGATTCCATCTGACAATTTTCCAAGAATGCAAAAGAATGCATTCCATTCTTTGGTTTCCCGGGCTTCAGGAGGTACAGGGTGGATAATTTTATCAATCAGAGCTATAATTCGTTGCAGCATGTACAGAAAAGAAGGTATATCGGCCCTATTCTATTGAAAGGAGCAGAAGATGAAGAAGTATTAATCTGAAAACTAAACTGTGAAAAGAAAAGAGGGTTAAACTGATAAGAAATTAAACACCCGTTCAAATTTACAGTTGCAGTATGGAGCAGGTAAAACACATGGAAGAATATACCGCAATTAAAGAAATGGCAAAGTTGCAGGAGAAATTTT
>JAHYJP010000046.1 GCA_019429055.1 Bacteroidales bacterium | reverse complement strand
AAACAACACAAAGGTTACATCTCCTTTTATATTGGCCCCGGCCCAGCTTCCCAGTATACCCAATGCATCGGCGTATAAAACCAGTATGGGTATCATGAGGGTGGCTGCTAAAACTCTTGTGACAACCAGAAAGCGAATGGGGTGGGTAGATGAAACTTCCATGGCATCAATCTGCTCACTCACTTTCATGGAACCCAGTTCGGCACCCATACCCGAACCTATTTTTCCGGCACAAATCAAAGCTGTAACAACCGGACCCATTTCTCTGATGATCGATAAGGCGACCATGGCAGGCAACATCGATTCTGCCCCGAAATCAACCAGCACAGGGCGCGACTGTATGGTAAGAACAAGCCCGATAACAATTCCCGTTACTGAAATAAGGGGCAAAGTCTTATTCCCGATCTGATAGCACTGACGCAGAAACTCATTAAACTCAAATCCACGTGAGAAGGTAGCTTTTGTGGTAAGCCAGAAAAAAAGAAAGAAATCTCCTATTCCTGAAAAGAAAACATTGGCTTCTTTAGTTTTAACAAGTGTGGTCTCACTAAGCTTAATGGCCTGCTTCTTAACATTAGGTAGTTTTTGTATCTTTTTTATAACTGGGGTGATAATTTTCACAATATTACCTTTGGGTATATAACAATAACAATTTTATGTTGCATGGTTCAGGAAATGCAGTTATTTCAATTATGAAGCTTAGATTTGTGCCGGTTTTTATTCAAAAAGCGATAAATTCGAACCTCACGCAAAGGTTCAAAGTTTTTAAGCAAGATTCCGGAAGTAAACGAAATACAATACAGTATTTTTAGATTTATTTTACCTGCAATTTATCTGAACGATCTCTGCGTGAGGGGAACTCTTTCTAATAGTCAGAGCCGAAGGAAGTCAGCAATAACTCTTAAATAAGCTTTCCAATTTCTTTTTTTTTCAGCCTTTTTTTGAAGTCTGCCTGTCAAATGATTTTTAAATTATAAAAATTTAATCTTCTATAAAGGTAGATCACGTTGTATGTAAAAAGGTTACACAGTATAGAGAAATAGTTACATTATTCACTGATTATGACTTATAAATTTATTCAACCATTCAGTTGCACGAGTGGCATCGGTAAACTGCCAGAATGTTTCATTTTTTGATGTTGCCTGCGATTCCCGGCTGTTTTGGCTAAAGCCGTATGTATCAATAATAATGTTGTGTTTTTTCTGCCACAATGGTTTTGTCAGTGCCTTGTATATTGTAGCTTTCTTTTGCGGTTGGGGAAAGTAATCCTTATTTCCATCTTCATGGGCAAATGCCCAAAGTTTTTTGGTTTTTATCTTCCCGGCCTGCCATAATTTTATTACTGCGGTACTTATCACTTCATGCCACCGGTGCCTTGAGTGTTCACCTGCCGGGCTGTGTGTAATAACCAGGTCATATTGTTTTGCTGGCAGCAACTGCATGATTAAATCCTCAACGACCTTTTTGTCAGGATGTTTCTGCTCCGGTCCATCATCAAGGTTTCCCATTGCACCCTCCGCTCTGAAAATATTCAGGGCATCATAAAATCTTTGAGACCGGTCCTTATCATCCGCACGGCAAAGACAAACAATAAAGTAATTCCAGTGTGGATTACTAATTATTGTCCCTCCGGCCCAAAGTGTTTCATCATAGGGGTGGGCAACTATAATGGCAACATGCTTCATTTCTTTTCATAAAGGATTTAATAATCCGGGTTTATAAATTCATATTCACATATTTAACACTAATTGTTTCTACAAAACTTTGAATTCCTTTTTACCATTGATTTCAGAATCGGCATATTGTTCTATTGTTAAACGCGCCATCAGATAACTGACCGTAGACTCGGCTCCCTGGTTAATATTCACGTTTTTTTCTTCCAGCCCATCGTAACAACCACCGGTAGCGGGGTTGTAAACAATCTGGTGCAGTTGGTTCCGGCCCAGGAACCAGTCAAAGGCAATTCTCATTTTATCCAGGTAAAAAGGATTCTTGAATTCTTCATAAAATGCACTCAAAGTCATAACAGTATAAGCAACATCAATGGGTTGCTCCCCAAATCGATTGTATTTTTCCCCCTTTTGCATCCAGCCCCTGTTTGAAACAACTGCAATGCCATCATCACTAAAGGTTTTTGAAATAAGGAAATCCAGTGAATTGATCGCTATTTCCCTGTAAAGGGGCTCTTTTGTCACTTGCCATGCATGCAACATAGCATCTGGTAAAATACTATTGGCATAGGTGAGACTTGATTCAAACCAATTCCACTTATTATCCGACTCATGTTCGTACATCCTTTCCAGCCTTTTGGCAAGCGTTTTTATCAGATTGAACAGGTCAGGCTCGCTAAAAGCACTGTAGTAAAAATCAAGTCCCTTTACAACAAATGCCATTGCCCTGGTAGAATGCATCTTTTCAGCTCTATGCATGGCTTTTTTAAACAAAACACAGGCTTCAGCAATCATTTCTTCGGGCAATATCTCTTTCATGGAGATCAAATACCCAAGGGCCCATAAAGCTCTTCCGTTAGAATCTTCAAGATTGGTGGCATAATTTTGTTCTGTAAAACGGAATTCCGTATCCATATAATTGAGGAAACTGCCCGATGGGAGAATACATCGCTTTATAAAGCTGAAACAGGTATTTATATAAGCCATGCTTTTAGCATCACCAAACAATTTGTAATGCATGCAGGAAACAATCAGTGCCCTGGCGTTATCATCAAGGGTATAGCCCGAATGCAGATCGGGTTGGTTGTTTTTGGCAAACTGAACAATTCCCGTGCGGTTGGTCATTGTTTTGAAATGTGCCAGATTAATAACAGGAAGTTTATATTGAAGGGTTATTTTGCCCTGGCTCAACTGTTCGAACTGCAAGGCATGGTTAATGGCAGAATTTTCCCAGGCAGTAGCAATTATGGCTTGCAGCGAGTTATTTCTGATGTTTTTTCGCAATGGTTTATTTTCCAGCAGCTGAATAACCTTTTCAGCCAGTTGCTGAGAATTGCCAAAGTCAAAAATAATACCTGTATCACGGGTTAAAACCTCCCTTGCATGGGGTATGGGGGTAGAAATAACAGGACATCCGCAACTCATGGCGTAGGCAAATGTGCCGCTAACAGCCTGGTTGGGGTCATTGGTTGTAAAAAGGTATATGTCGGTTAGTTGCAAATACTCCAGCAATTCAGGCAAGGGAAGGTATTGGTTAATAAACTTTACATGATTCTCCAATCCATAAGTCTTTACTTTCTTCTCAAGGCTCTCACGGTATTCTTCACCATCATTTTTAACGATTTCGGGGTGTGTTTTACCAATCACCAGGAACAATATATCGGGAAACCTGCTCACAATCGCGGGCAATGCATCAATGGTGGTTTCAATACTTTTGCCCCGGCTGAGCAAACCAAACGTAGTAAGTATTTTACGGTTTCCAAGCGCGTACTTTTTTTTCAAGGTCGCATTGGAAATAAAAGAAACCAGGTGCGTGCCGTGAGCTATTACCGATATTTTATCACTTGGTAAATCATAATCCTGTGTAAGGATGCCCTTCGAATTATGGGTCATAACAATTACAGATACGCAGGCAGCTTCAATTTGCTGTACTGCAAGCTTTAATTTTTCATTGGGCCGGGGCAATACGGTATGAAAAACTATTATCACGGGTTTGGTGAGCTGGTGCAGGAAATTCATAAATGCCTGCTCCTGCATTTTAAAAAAACCAAATTCGTGCTGGATTAAAATGATTTGGATGTCAGGATCCAGATTAATAGCGTTGGCAAGTTTTAAATATCCATCAGGCAAAAATGTTTTTAAGGTATATTTTACTTCACTGGGATAGGAAAAAATGTCTTCGTTGTTTTCCAAAGCACAAACCTTTATTTCCATGGATTGGCTGAATTTGTTGTTAAGGGCTTTAATCAAATCGCGGGAATAGGTGGCTATTCCACATTCCCGGGGAGGGTATGAAGTAATAATCAGTAACTCAGCCGGATTTTCCGGAATAATGGATAATGCTATAGGTGCAGGTTGTTCTGCAAGTATATTCTCATTACTTTCTCTGGTGATTTTTGCCATTGGCAGCGATGAGGCAACTCCAATTTGAGGATGATATGTCATTTTGTTTTTCATAAAGATGGTTTTAAACTTTAGGGTATTTTTAGAAAAATTCCGGAACGACATAACATCAAATCCCGCTGCTGAGCAGTGTTTGTTTTTATCAGGCTTCCCTTTGTACCGTATATTTTAATAATTCATCAACCAGGTCAGTCAGGTTCACTGATGCAGTTGCGATGTGTGAATCTGCTGCACCGTAATAAATAAACAGGGTGTTTCCAAATAGTGCAGTTCCGGTTGGGAATACCACATTATTTACTTCCCCGGTTAATTCCCAGTCATACTCCGGTGAAAACAAAGCATAGGGCAGGCGCGCCAATACCTTGGTGGGATTGTCTAAATCCAGCAATGCGGCGCAGGCTGAGTAAACAAAACCTTTTCGGGTTTTTTCTACTCCATGGTATATGATTAACCAACCCTGAGGTGTTTCAATGGGTGGGCAGCCACCGCCTATATATGCCGATTCGTGCTTATAAAGGGGGTCAAGGACTATATGCTTGTGGAGATTATGAAAATAATCCAACCAGAACTCTCTGGTAAGCTCTTCTGTGTTTTTTACTGTTACCAGCTGAATACCTGGCCTTAAGCGATGCAAAAATGCCAGTTTATTATTGATTCTTCGTGGGAAAAATATGATGTTTTTATCCCACAGCAGCTTTTTCTTTTCTATATCGGTTGATTGATAATAAAATTTTTGATTGAGCCAGTATTCTTCATTCACCTTTTTTGATGATTCTACAATAGATACGAATTCAGCATAAGTAACCGGTGGTGCGATCAATCCATGTTTTTCGAAATGCTTTAAGTCGGTGGATGTAGCTAAAGCTCCCCTGGCATTTATACCATCGTATCCGGTATAGGTCATGTAAAAAACGTTATCAATTTTTGTGATCCGGGCATCTTCCACTCCATGTGATTCAAAATCAAATTCAGTAACCATAAAAGGTTTCTCCCATCGCTCGGCAATAGTCAAAGGGCCATCAAGCCGGCAATAACCAAGCGTTGAATGATTTCCTGTGCTCACAGCCCTGTAAAAAATATGAACGTTGTCGCCCTGGCGTATGATGGCAGGATTAAGCACACCCTCGTTTTCAAATTCCAGATCGGTTTTTGACAATAAAATTCCGTGTTTTTTAACTTCAATCATTACTTTTATTTTAATGGTGTTTGATTAAAAGATAAAGTTAACCCCAGCCTGTTTCAGATATATTATACTCTGTCAGGATAGAATTACATCATTCACAGGTTGCAGGCTGTAAATGGGATTTTACAGGAAAAACAGTTTTAAATTATCCGTATGTTTTCAGAAGGGAAAGCGAAAAAAATCCTAAAAATTACAAACGGGATATCAGTTTTTTAAATTCTCCTTCGTTTACCGGTTTGGTAATATAATCGTCCATACCCAGCGACAGGTATTTCTCACGGTCACCTTCAAAAGCACTGGCACTAAGCCCAACTATGGGAGGTGGGTTTTTAAATTTTTTCTTTAGTTTTTGGGTAGCAGTAATGCCATCCATTACCGGCATTTGAATATCCATCAGAATAAGGTCAAATTTACCTGTTTCATATGCTTGCAGAGCTTGCTGCCCATTGCTGGCAAGGGTTACTACATGCCCAATGTTTGTAAGCATAAGGCTTATCACTTTTTGGTTAACTACTTTATCATCAGCAAAAAGAATACGAAGATTACGCCTGGGCTGATGATCATTATTCATTACATTGGGTTCATGGTTTTGCTTATCGGGTATCTCTTTTTGCGGGGATTCAGAAACCTGTGCAGGAAAAATAAACCAGAAAGTGCTTCCTTTGTGGTATATACTGCTAACACCGATTTTACCCCCCAGCAGTATTGCCAGCTCTTTGCAAATCGACAACCCCAATCCTGTGCCTTCGTATTCGCGTGTGTCTTTATCATCTATTTGCGAAAAAGGGACAAAAAGCTTCTTCAGTTTATCATGAGGTATGCCTATTCCTGTGTCAGTAACTGCAATTTTTATGATGACCTGTTTACCGGAAGCATCGGGCGATAATAAATGGCTGCTGAGCAATATGGAACCTTTAGGAGTGAATTTTACGGCATTGGCAACCAGATTGGTAATAATCTGTGATATGCGTTTTTTATCAGCATAAATAAATTCAGGGATATCGGGGTCAGACTGGATGCTTAAATTAACTCCGGTTTTAGTTCTTCCTTTGAACATGGTTTTAGTTTCGCAAAAAAGAGAATGTAATTTGAATACCGATGGTACAAGTTTTACTTTCCCTGCTTCAATCTTTGAATAATTCAGCACTTGATTAATGATCGTCCTGAGGTTTTCCCCTGAATGTTTCAAAGTGCTGATGTAATCCTTCTGCTCTATGGTAAGTTTTGTATTCTCCAGAATATCTATCATGCCCAGAACCCCGGTAAGCGGGGTACGTATTTCATGGCTCATATTTGCCAGAAAGTTTTGTTTAAATTTCAATGATTCTCTGGCAACTTCCAGTTCGCGCAAGGATTCTTCGGCTTGCTTACTTTTTGTGATATCTACCATCGAAAGGAGAATGGTTTCGCCACCTTTGCTTAATATTCCGTCAACACTTACATATGCCGAATAAAACCCTTCTTTCTCCAGTTTTATTTCGCAGGTTTGTTTGTCAGTGGTGACATCCAGCTTTTGCAGAAACTTATTAAAAACTGCTCGTGTGTCATCTGAAATAAATAATGCTAATCTGTTGTTAATTAATTGGTCACGTTCTTTGTGCAGCAACATGGCTGCGCTATTATTTAATTCCAGTATGTCTCCTTCTTTAGAAAGGGTAAGATAACCTGAAGGTGCAGATTCATATAAATCGGTGTATTTTTTTTCGGCAAGTTCTGCCTTTTCCTTTGCCAGCAAAAGCTCTTCGTTTTGTAGTTCCAGTTCTATCTGGTGCACTTGCAATTCATGAATTACTTTTATGATGTCTTCATCTGGAGCTGGCTTATTGATACGCAACTCTAATTTCTTTAACTCTGCTTCGGCTTTTTTGCGAAGTTTTGTTTGGTAGGGAATGGGGAGTGGAATATGTTTCTTCATATTATTTCCTTTTATTTAACCGGGTTTTTATTGTTTTCTTCAAATTATCGAGCACTTCAACATGAATCGTTTTGGCTTTTACATTCTGTTCTCCAATAAACAATGCTATCGGTTTCAATTCATCATATTCCTGGCAAACTACTCTCAGCATAGCTGTAAAGGGGAGAAATAAAATCATTCCGGCAATACCCCAAACTGAAGCCCCTACAATAATACTTATAATGGCTGCCAGCGCATTCACTTTTAATGTACCGCCCACCACTCGCGGACTCAGGTAATTACTTTCCACGACCTGTATAAACCAGAAGGTAATTATTACAGCAATAGGGATCCAGAGGGAATCATACGTCATGAAAGCATATAAAACCGGTATAGTAGCACCCAGGGTAGTTCCCACATAAGGAACAATGGCCATTATAGCAGCCAGGAACCCGAAAAAGAAGGGGTAGTCAATCCCAATGATCAACAGGGCAACACTGTTTATAATACCTATAATGATAACAATCAGGACTACACCTACCAGGTATTTCTGGCCTACCTGTTGAACGGATTTGAGCATTGTAAAGGCTCTTTCTTTTTTTTCTTCGGGGAAATACAAAATAATGGCATCCTTAAATCCTTTCCGGTAAATCAAAAACAGAAAAATAAAAATCGCAGTGGCTATCAGCCCGGCCAAAAATCCTGCTGAGCCGCTGAATGTTTGCTGAGCCAGTGAGCCTGATGATTTACTGACCCAGTTCTTGAGTTGATCCATCAGCTCATCTTTTTCCAGATTGGGTACAATGCGCATGTTGCTGTTGAGCCAGGCAGTGGCTTCTGCAAATATCTTAATTACTTTTTCCTGAAAGTGCGAAAACTCACCTGCAATAGAAACAATCTGTGTTGAAAACAGATAGATTCCACCCCCCAAAACAAATATTGTTGCCAGGATAGCAAACAAGGCAGCAAACATGCGGCTTACGCCCCATTTTTCAAACCTGTTGGCCAGGGGCAGGAGAATAAATGAGATAAGCAATGCAAAACTGATGGGGATAAGAATGGACCTGCCCACCACTAATATTGCAAACAAGGCAAAGATGGTTGCAATAGCAAAAAACGTTTTTTGAAATGACAGATTCACTTTTACGGTTGTTTTTATTTGTAAAAAAAACCGGAATGCCAGCCTGTTTTATTAAACTGTGCATCCCGGCTGATCAATCAAAATTGGCAATGAATTGCCAGGCTTGTCATTGCTTAGATGTCTTTACTTTTCTACTTCCAAAAAGTGATTGATTGACAAACTGACTGATCGATTTTATTTCGGCCGGATGTCGGGCAATGAGGTTTGTAACACCAAACTGAAGTACAGAGCCGAAAATTTTTCTCAACATGCCTCCGGAAGCACCAATTATGACTTTCCTTGTCAGATATCCCAGTGCCAATCCGGTGGTAGTTCCCAAAAAGTTTGCAGTCAAAACAGGTGTTGAAGCAATTTCCTGTACAGCTGATTTCAGCAGATTAACAGGTTTTAAATTCACGTAGGTTACCTGAAATTGTTGTCGTAACTGCTGAACCCTGACCTCCTGCTCAGCTTCTAATATCACGATAGCATCCCTGATTTCGGAAAGAGAAGTTATATTGTTCATATGAACTTATTTAAATAACAATTTAAGGACATAATTACCAAAAAACCTTTTCAGCCTTTCATGAAAAAAGAAATGTGTGATTAATCCGGCGATACAATAAAAACCTGCCACAATGAAAAATCCGTAAGCAACCTTATCAAGAAGTTCTCCTAACCAGAAGGCTAATCCAAGATTGAGTGAAAGCACAAAAAAAGAAATTAATACAAAGACAATGATGTGTGGAATGAATGAAGAAACGACATCTGCTGTTTTTTCAATTGCTCTGAGCTTATTCAGTTCAAAACTCGTTTTGACGTAGTCGACCGCTCTTTCATAAAGCGCTTCAAACATATTCACATTGTCTTCCATAATTTAACTGATTTCAACTCCGCTTTCTTTTTTTAGTTTTTCTGCTTTTGCCCTGGAATGTTGTGCAATTTCGGAAAAATCTACTTTTACTTTATTGAATTTTTTTGTTATGCCATCCAGTGTTTTATCGAGTCTGCTGGTGATGGTATCTGCATATTCCTTGCCTGTTTTTGCGATCTTTTTGCGGGCGTCGGCCCCTTTCTGGGGAGCGAATAACATTCCCAATAATGCTCCGGCTGTGGTACCTACCAGTATGCCTAAAAATGCTTTTCCTGAATTCATTGTATTTTTTATTAAGTTTATTTAAGTGATTATAATTAATATTGGGTATTTGTTTTAAATGACTCTTTTACCCTGAAGAAGTTTTACCACTATTGCAATAACCGCAATAACCAGTAGAACATGTATGAGTCCGCCGGCACTATATCCGACAAATCCTATTGCCCATGCAATAATTAATATTATCGCGATGATATAAAGTAAGTTTCCCATGATTTTGATTTTTTAGTTGTTAAAATAATTTGTTTATTTAATTGATTTCATTCTAAGGATGATGTGTGAAAAGATGGGTTTAAGGCTTACTCTTTGCCCCAAACAGCAGAATACCCCCTCCAACTGCCATCACTGCTACCCCAATAAGCGGAGACCAGGCGATGTTATGTTTTTTGTCGCGGGTAATTTGAATTTCACCTATATCGACCACCTTTTCTTTGGTAATATATTGGAATCCGGTGAAAATTGTAATTAGTATCCCAATCACAAGTATTACGATTCCTGTCTTTTTCATATCACTCACCAATTAAAGTAAGAGAATAAGAAGCAGTACAATAAGGATTGCCGCTCCAACTGAGATGTACACACCTCCGGTAGGCCTCTGTTCTTTTTGTATGGCGCGAACTTCTTTTCTTAATTCGTTCTTTTCAGAAGAACTCATTGCTGACTTGTCCATTTCGTTTATTTCATTTAGCCTATCCATCAGAGCGTTGGCGTAGGCGGTTTCAACTGCTTCAGCAGAGGTAAACATTGACATTTCAGCTTCAGTTACGGCAATTAATCCCCTACTGGTTTCCGATGAAGAGATCATTCCAAGCTCAGTTTTTGCCGGTTCTATTGAGCTTAGTTCGTTATCACTTTCTGCTTTAAGTTGAGCCGGGGTTAATGCAAAAAGTAAAGCTGCAATTGCAAACCATAGTGTTATTTTTTTCATAATAGTAAAATGTTTTTTATTCTCGCAACTGGCGGGTACAGGTGTAAAGTTTTTTTACAATGTAAAATTAACTACCACCTGAAAGAAATGTGTTACACCCTGAAAGCAAAGTGTTACATAAATCACAGATTTTCAAGGTTTTCTTTTCGCTTGAGCTTAAGTTGCTTGAAAAAAGAAGGGGAAAGGCCGGTTGTTTTTCTGAATTGGTTGGATAGGTGTGCCACGCTACTATATTGAAGCATATAGGAAATTTCGGTCAGATTGAGCTCGTCGTACAACAATAGTTCTTTTACTCTTTCAATTTTATTGTTAATGATGTACTGTTGTATGGTAATGCCCTTAACTTCGGTAAAAATATTGGAAAGGTAAGTGTAGTCATAACCCAGCTGTTCACTGATGTAATCAGAATAGTTGACCTTGGGTAACTCCTCTGATTCATGGATCATTTTGGTAATGACATTTTTTATCCTCTCAACTAAAATGGATTTCTTGTCTTCAATCAGTTCCAATCCGGAATTGATCAGATTTTGTTTCAATCGCTCATGCAGTTCAGCCGGCGGATTATTCTCCAGTTCTACTATACCGAGATCGATGGATAAATAATCTATCCCCAGTTTATTCAACTCTTCTTTAACTTTCATTCTGCATCGCTGACTTACCATATGTTTGATAAAAATCTTCATTTTGGTATAGCGATTTTAATTGTTGTTTTTAGATTTTTGTAGGTGTTGATTCAGATAACCTGTTTTTCCTTGTCGATTAGCAATACTCTAAAAGGAGGTATATTGGTAGTCAAACTTACTGATTTTTTTAAATCAGTTTCCGGAAAACTGTCATAGAAAAAGAAACTGAATTTACAGAACTGGAATTTTAAGAGCCCGATGCTAATTTACAAAAATTTAATTGATTTATACAGTTTCGTTTTATATATTAAATGACAAAAAATATATTCATCCTTCTAATATAATTGGTGTTGGTGCATAACCGGTAAAAATGCATGTAAAGCAAAAATCCTATCTTTGCCACACGCGCAATAAATAATATTTGCTGTGGATTTACTTGAAGAGTTCTGAAAATTCATCCACCGATAACACATTCATGGAACAACCCGAAGGCCCCTATCCCCTGATCGTTATACTTACCTTTATTTTTTTCGGTGCCGCACTGGTGTATTACATCCTGGTTTACCTGGATATACCTTTTGTGAAAAAAAACCTGAAGAAGTATTTGTTTTACCGCAATCTTCAAAGGATCTATCAACCGTATCTTATCCGCTATTTCCCTTTTTACAATGCGCTCAGCGACAGAAACAAACTTAAATTCGAACGGCGGGTGCAGAAATTTATCGACATGAAACAGTTCATTCCCCGGGGAGGTATCACGGAGATCACCCCGGAAATGAAAGCACTCGCGGCCGGGAGCGCCATACAACTCACTTTTGGCTATCCTTCGATCTATTTCCGGCACTTCTGGAGAATACTCATTTACCCCAATGACTATTATTCAACCATTACAAAAAAATACCATAAGGGAGAGGTAAATACAGATTACAGTTTTATCACTTCACCCACACCGTCTTCACATTCACAAACTCCCTGATTCCCAAATAGGAAAGTTCTCTGCCGTAACCACTTTCATTGATACCCCCAAAGGGCACGCGCGGGTTGGATTTTACAAAATCATTCACAAAACAGCAGCCGGCATTTAACTTTTCTTCCGCTATTTTTTGTCCGTGTGGGATGTTGGAGGTAAACACGGCCGCCCCCAGCCCGAACACACTGTCGTTGGCTATACGAATGGCATCGATCTCATCCTTTGCCCTGATAAGCGCTGCCACGGGGCCAAACAGTTCTTCATGGTATGCCGGCATTCCGGGTTGCACATCCACAAGCACTGTGGGTGGATACCATGCTCCCTTCTGATCGGGAATATAACCGCCCAGTAAACATTTGGCACCCTTTTCAATGCTTTTCTGCACCTGCCCGTTGAGTTCATCGCGCAGGTTTTCCTGAGCCTGAGGTCCAAGATCAGAATCCTCGGCAAAGGGATCGCCCATCTTTTTCGATTTCATCTTTTCCAGAAAAAGACTCTCAAACTTTTCATACACCTCTTCCACGATAATGAATCGCTTGGCAGCAATACAACTTTGCCCGCCATTGATCAGGCGGCTGGTTATACAGGTTTCGGCGGCATATTCAAGATCAGCATCTTCCAGCACGATATAAGGGTCGCTGCCCCCAAGTTCCAGCACGGTTTTTTTGATCATTTCACCGGCTTTTTGGGCTACGGCACTGCCGGCACCCACGCTGCCGGTAAGAGTGACAGCCTTTACGTGCGGGTTTTCTATTACATGGGCAACCTCTTTACCCGGTATGCGCAGTGTCCGGAAAATATTCTCCGGGAAACCGGCCTTTTGAAATACTTCTTCTATGGCCATGGCGCACCCCATAACGTTGGAAGCATGCTTTAATAGCGCAGCATTACCAGCCATAAGCGCCGGGGCTGCAAAGCGGAATACCTGCCAGAAAGGGAAATTCCAAGGCATTACCGCCAGCACTATACCCAATGGGTTGTAAGCAATATAACTGGCATAGGCATCGGTTTCAATTTCTTCATTGGACAGGAAAGCTTCGGCATTTTCAGCATAATAACTACAGCAGGCTGCACATTTTTCCACTTCTGCCACAGCCTGTTTCATGGTTTTGCCCATTTCGAGCACCATCAGGCGGGCATGTTTTTCCTTTTCTTCCAGCAAAACATCAGCAGCTTTTTGCATCAGCGCAGCGCGCTCGGCAAATGAGGTTTGCTTCCATTGGTGCCAGGTGTTATGGGTCTGATTGATAATGTTTTTTACATCTTCTTTATCATGCTGGCTGTAGGTAGAGATGATCTCTCCGTTGGTGGGATTTATTGATTTAAACATACTAAAGGTTTTTGAAAAATAAAGATAGGAGTTTTCATGCAATTGCACTGATCCGGAGTATTATTATATATGCATTCAGACCAAAATTTTTAACCGCTGAAAAGTGTCAAATAAAAACATTCCAGCTTTGGTTAAATTTCAATTTTTATCGTTTTATATTGTTATTTTAAATACATTTGTAACAACCTGGAAAACAGAAATATTACACCACCACCTGACACCTTCTTCTACCGTTATTATTGCCTTTTCTGAAAAGTGATCTTTGACATTTACCTTTTTATGTCCTGTTTATTCCATTCATAAAAAATTCTCTATCATGAAAAAGCCACAAAAAAACCACAGAAGAACATCATCATCAGTGTTGCTGGTGGTGTTAATGAGCTCATTTTTATATGCATGCTCTCCCTTTTACATTTCCAATACCGTTTTTGCTCCCTTGTTTGATGAAGCCGGACAGATCAAGGCAATAGGCACAACAGGTTACAGCGGTTTCGGCTTTCAGGCCGGCATATCTGTTACAGATAATGTGGGTCTTGTTGCCGGAATATCGGGAACAAGGCATACTGATGAAGTGAAAGGCAATATTGCCGAAGGTGGGTTATGTTATTACATGAAAGATGAAAAATTTGGGAAAGTTGAATTACAGGCAGGGTTTGGCATGGGAAAATCAGAAGCTTTGAGTGGCTATTATTTTAACTTTAACAACGAGTATTTTTCATCTACTTACTATTGGGGAAAATTTAACCGACTGTATATTCAGCCCAGTTTCGGTTATACCTTTGAAAAGATAGAGCTTAGTATGTCGTCAAGATTTTCCTGGGTAAATATCAACCAAATAAAAAGTACACCCAGCTCCTTAAGCATAAGAAACCCTAAGTTAAATGGGTTTTTTATGGAACCAGCTGTTACGATCGGATTTGGTTCTCAAACTGCCAAATTCTTTTTTCAGGGAGGAATGTCGGTGCCTCCCTCTTATCCGAAATTCGATTTCGACCTCCTGCTTATGGAAATTGGCATTAAATTAAGCTTGAATACTTCCGGGAAAGAGAAAAACGGGCAGATCAACAACGGACAACTTCATTAATTCGGGATAAAAGCTTTTGGTTTTTTGATCTATTTGAGTTGTAACTCAAAATTATTATAATATTTTTGAGTTACGGTTTACGATTGTGCCCTTTCCGGCAATCATTAATCTTTTAAAACAGCATTTGCAAAAAAGCTTTAGCTTTACAGTCCCAAACAAATGAACCAAAAGCCACTATATGACTTTTTTAAATTTGATTTGCCAGAAAACCGGTCGTTTACATTTTCCCATAATTATTTTCTTTTTACTTTTTGTTTCCTGCGCCCCCGTGTACAATCCCAATAACCTTTTCATGCCCGGACTTGAAGAGCGGGGAGATATTGCCGCAGAGGTTTACCTGGGCTCATCTGACCTGGGAGCAACCGCTGCCTATGCACTATCAGATAACTGGGCCATTATGGCCGGAGCACAAACCCGCAGCATTAATGAGAACTTTTCTGAGAAAAGCAATTTCTTTGAAGGAGGTGCTATCTGGTTTCAGCATCCCGAAAGTTTTTTCCACTACGAAGTTATAGGTGGTTTGGGATATGGAAAAACCGATTACTTCCGGCGTTACCAGGCCCTGTTCAGCGGAGCCTGGCATCTTCAATATGTGGAAGCAGACTACACGCGGTTTTTTCTGCAATACAACATTCACTTTCCGGTGAGTATTTTTACTTTTTCTGCGGGAGCAAGAGCCAGTCAATTGTATATTTCGGATTATGAAGAAAATATACGTGCAGAAAGTGATGGCAGACTTATTTCTCAATCCATTGAGAGCCATTTCAATGCTTTGTTCCTTGAGCCCAACCTGAACATCAGTGTAGATATCGGGAATGTAAGTCTGTTTACCCGCACAGGGCTTTCGTTGCAAACCACAGGTCCTGCAACCACTATGGACCATTCTCCCTTTATGTTGAATGTGGGATTCAGGGTCAGGCTCAATACATTGGGCAGCAATTGATATCCCCCAACGATTTGTTAACAACTTCTGAAAATAAATTTTTAAACTAAAGTTTCAGAACATTAATTTTGTATTCCGGTTAGAAAAAAGGATTACTTACCGGAAAGCGCTTGCTTTCCACATCAACTAAAACATGACCGGAAACCCCTCTGCTGCTACTGCAGCGCAATTTGTGCAACAATCCGATGCTGTTCTTATACTCCCCGATGGCAATTCCTTTGCAGGATATTCATTTGGCTTCCGAAAAGCCATAGCCGGGGAAGTGGTTTTTAACACTGCCATGTCGGGCTACCCCGAAAGCCTTACAGATCCGTCATACAGGGGGCAGATCCTGGTGCTTACCTACCCGCTGATCGGGAATTACGGCGTGCCTCCCATGATCATAGAGCAAAACCTGCTTAAGTATTATGAGTCGGAAAACATTCATATTTCAGGGCTGATCATTTCGGAATATTCCTTTGAATCAAGCCACTGGAATGCCTGGAAAAGTCTTTCAGACTGGCTCATAGAACAGCAGATACCTGCGATTGGCGGCATTGACACACGTGCACTTACAAAAATGCTGAGAGAAAAAGGCAGTATGCCCGGCAAAATCGAATTTGCCGGCCAGTCCGTTGAATTTACCGACCCCAACGAACGTAACCTGGTGGATGAAGTAAGCACCCGTGAAGTAATTACCTATGGCAACGGTAAATATAAAATTGCGCTTGTGGATTGTGGTGTGAAGTTTAACATCATCCGTAAATTGCTGGAACGCGATACAACCGTAATCCGCATTCCGTGGAATTATGATTTTACAACGCTGGATTACGACGGCCTGTTTATTTCCAATGGTCCGGGAGACCCAAAAAAATGTACTGCTACCATACAAAACATCTCAAAGGCCTTGCAGCAGGATAAACCCATTTTTGGTATTTGCCTGGGAAATCAGCTTATGGCACTGGCCGCGGGTGGAGACACCTTTAAACTGAAATACGGCCACCGCAGCCATAATCAGCCGGTTCTGCTCAAAGGCACCAACCGGTGTTTTATCACATCCCAGAATCATGGTTTTGCAACCCGGTACGAATCACTGGGAAAAGAGTGGGAAGAATTTTTTGTCAATATAAACGACCAGACCAACGAAGGAATAAAGCACAAAAGCAAGCCGTTTTTCTCAACCCAGTTTCACCCCGAAGCCTCCAGCGGACCAACGGATACGGATTTTTTGTTTGATGAGTTCATTGAGAAAATAAAGAAGCAAAAATAAGTTTACCGGGGAGTCGGAGAGACGCAGAGTTTTTTTCGAGAAAAAGTTTTTATTATCTGCTTTAACAACAATCCGCGTTAATCCGAAATCTGCGAAAAAAATTAAGTCTGAAAAAAATCGAAGTTATAGCCAGAAATACAGTAAATCAAAGAGTTTAAAGAATTTCTCTGCGTCTCTGTGTCTCTGCGGTTCAAACTAAACAACATGAAAATAAAAAAAGTCCTCGTAATAGGTTCCGGAGCCCTTAAAATCGGTGAAGCCGGCGAATTTGACTACTCCGGCTCACAGGCCCTCAAAGCCCTGAAAGAAGAAGGCATACACACCATCCTGATCAATCCAAACATCGCCACGGTACAAACCTCCGAAGGCATTGCAGATACCATCTACTACCTGCCTGTAACCCCGTTTTTTGTTGAAAAGGTGATCCGCAAGGAAAAACCCCAGGGTATACTGCTGGCATTTGGCGGCCAGACCGCCCTGAACTGTGGTGTAGAACTCCACCGCAGCGGGGTGCTGAAAAAACACAAAGTGCAGGTACTTGGCACACAGGTGGATGCTATCATGAACACCGAAGACCGGGAACTTTTTGTGAAAAAACTGGATGAGATCAACGTGCTGACCATCCAAAGTGAAGCGGTAAATACAGTAAATGAAGCCCTGAGAGCAGCCAATGAACTCGGATATCCTGTGATAGTAAGGGCAGGTTATGCCCTGGGCGGTCAAGGAAGTGGATTTTGCAACAATGATGAAGAGTTGCAGCAACTGGCTCAAAAAGCTCTGAATCATGCACCCCAGATTCTGGTGGAAAAATCTTTAAAGGGTTGGAAAGAAGTGGAATACGAAGTGGTACGCGACTGCTACGACAACTGCATTACCGTTTGCAATATGGAAAACTTTGACCCGCTGGGAATACATACCGGTGAGAGTATTGTCATCGCACCATCTCAAACACTTACCAATACTGAATATCATAAATTACGGGAAATTGCCATTAAAATAGTTCGTCATATAGGAATCGTGGGTGAGTGTAATGTGCAATATGCGCTTGACCCCCAGTCGGAAGATTACCGGGTAATAGAAGTAAATGCCCGGCTTTCGCGCTCCAGCGCCCTGGCATCTAAGGCTACAGGATATCCGCTGGCTTTTGTTGCAGCGAAATTGGGGTTGGGTTATGGATTACATGAACTGAAAAATGCTGTTACACAAACCACACCTGCTTTTTTTGAACCCGCCCTGGATTATGTGGTGTGCAAAATACCCCGCTGGGACCAGGGAAAGTTCAAAGGTGTTTCCAGGCAAATCGGCAGCAGCATGAAAAGTGTAGGCGAAGTAATGGCCATTGGACGGAATTTCGAAGAAGCCCTGCAGAAAGGACTGCGAATGATTGGCCAGGGAATGCACGGTTTTGTGGAAAACAAGGAGCTGGAAATATTCGGCAGGGAAGAAATTGCTGAACAACTCAGCAACCCCACCGATACGCGCATTTTTGTCATTGCCCTGGCATTGCAACACAACTTCACCATTGATGAAATTCATGAGCTTACCCGCATCGACCGCTGGTTTTTGTATAAATTGAAGAATATCACCGATTTGAAGTCGAAGATTGCACCTTACGCAGAAATTGAACAATTGCCGCCAGATTTGCTGCTCAAGGCCAAGCAATGCGGTTTTTCTGATTTTCAGATCGCCAGGAACATGGTAAAAAATACCCGGAAAGATGTCACGGAATACAGTCTCAAAGTACGTGAACATCGGAAAAAACTGGGAATTTTCCCTGTCGTAAAACAGATAGACACCCTGGCAGCGGAATTTCCGGCGCTAACCAATTATCTCTATCTCACCTACCATGGAACTGAACATGATATCCTTCCGGAAAATGATCAGAAATCAGTAGTTGTGCTGGGCTCGGGAGCTTATCGCATTGGTAGCAGCGTAGAATTTGACTGGTGCAGTGTAAATGCACTGCAATCCATCAGCAAGTCGGGATTACGTTCCATCATGATCAATTACAACCCCGAAACCGTAAGTACCGATTACGATATCTGCGACCGGTTGTATTTTGATGAACTTTCCTACGAAAGGGTAATGGATATATTAGAATTTGAGAATCCCAAGGGGGTAGTGGTTTCCATGGGCGGACAGATACCCAACAACCTGGCCATGCGTTTGCACAAAGCTCAGATCAACATACTGGGAACATCTGCCCTTTCCATTGACCGGGCCGAAGACCGGCATAAATTCTCTTCCATGCTCGACAGCCTGGATGTGGATCAGCCGCGCTGGAAAGAACTCACTACAGTAAAGGAGATTTACAAATTCGTTGAGAAGGTAGGGTTTCCTGTTCTGATACGCCCCTCCTACGTGCTTTCAGGGGCAGCCATGAATGTGGTTTCCAACATTGGTGAGCTGGAGCATTTTCTGAAACTGGCAGCCAATGTCTCAAAACAATACCCCGTAGTAGTTTCAGAATTCATTGAAAACGCAAAGGAAATTGAGTATGATGCGGTTGCTCACAAGGGAGAGATCGTGGTGTATGCCATATCGGAGCATGTTGAATTTGCGGGGGTACACTCCGGGGATGCTACTATCGTATTTCCTCCACAAAAGTTGTATGTGGAGACTATCCGGCGAGTGAAACGCATTGCCCGGAAGATCTCACGGGAGTTACAAATCACCGGGCCCTTCAACATGCAGTTTCTGGCTCGTGATAATGACATCAAGGTGATTGAATGCAACCTGAGAGCATCCAGGAGTTTTCCCTTTGTTTCCAAAGTATTGAAAACCAATTTTATTGATTATGCAACCCGGGTTATGCTGGGCGAGGAGGTGGAGAAACCGGAAAAATCGCTTTTTGAACTGGATTATGTAGGTGTGAAAGCCTCACAATTTTCTTTTTCACGATTGCAAAAAGCTGATCCTGTATTAGGTGTGGAAATGGCATCCACAGGAGAAGTGGGCTGCCTGGGTGAAGATTACTATGAAGCCATACTGAAGTCCATGTTGTCGGTGGGTTATACCATTCCAAAGAAAAACATTCTGCTGTCAACAGGACCTGCCAGGTCCAAAACCGAAATGCTCAACAGTGCCAGAATGCTACATGAGAAAGGCTATAACCTTTTTGCAACACGCGGCACACAACAATTTCTGGAAAATAATAACATTCCATGCACTATGCTGCACTGGCCCGATGAAGATGCCCATCCCAACACGCTGGAATTTATTAAATCACGAAAAATTGACCTGGTGGTCAATATTCCCAAGAACCTGTCACAAAATGAGCTTTACAACGATTATGAAATTCGCCGCAGTGCCATCGATTTCAATATCCCGCTCATTACCAATGCCCGCCTGGCAAGCGCATTTATTTATGCATTTTGCAAGCTCAAAGCCGATGACCTGGCCATAAAAAGCTGGGATGAGTATAAATAGAAGAAACTTTCTTTTGCCTGCAACTTTCCGACTGAATTTTTCGTCTTAGATTCAGATACAATATTATTCGTCCACCCATAGGAACGGATAAAATATTATTCTAATTTTGGTACGATCAATATTTTGCTTTTCACCATAAAAACAGCTTACCATGAAATCCCTGCAGATTCCGTTATGGATTGTGGCCGTGTTTCTGATCACTTCCCTTTCCATTGAACCCGATGACCGTGACCAGACGGCCTATGTGCCCATCCTGATGAAAAAATCCGAACTGCCTGCCAGTGTTTTTATGCAGGAAGCCCGGGAATTTGAAACCCCCGGAAAAATATACATCTACGGCAACAAGATCTATGTCGTTGATCTTTTCAAGGGTATACATATCATTGACAACCAGGATCCTTCCAATCCACAAAAAACCGGATTTCTTCATATTCCCGGCGTAATGGATCTGGCCATCCGCAACCAGGTTTTGTATGCAGATAATTCCATCGACCTGGTATCCATCGATATAAGCTCATACCCGCAGATCAGCATCCTTGACAGGTTAGCTGAAGTGTTTCCTGAACCTACACCACCCGACCTTGACTGGATCCCGTGGTCCTATTCTGCTCACAGAAGACCTGAAAACACAGTAATTGTTGCATGGGTAAAATAATGAAGTTATGAAACGAAAAACAAACCTGATTCTGTCATTGGCACTGGTCCTTTTATTTTCCTGTTCAAAGGACGATGCCATGCGGGGAGATACCGGCACCGGCGGCTCCATGGCCCGCTTCACTATCCTGAAAGATTATCTCTACGCCGTTGATAATGAGAGCCTGCATACTTTTGGAATTTCCCAACCTGCAGATATTCAACATCTTCATAATCAATACCTGGGATTTGGTATTGAAACCATTTTCCCGTCAGAAGATTACCTGTTCATCGGAGCGCGCGACGGGATGCACATTTACGGACTCACCAACCCGGAGCGACCCAACAAAATAAGCTTTACTCCCCACTTTGTTAGCTACGATCCCGTTGTTGTAAAAGGCGATTTTGCATACGTTACCCTGCGAAGCGGCCCCAATATGGGTGAAAATGTATTGCTGGTGTTTGACATCAGCCGGCTCAACGCACCCCAGATAATTGCCGAGTATCAGATGACAAACCCACGCGGACTGGGAATTGATAATGACAGGCTTTTCATTTGTGATGATGTGCTGAAGGTTTTCCATGTGGAAGAAAACGGCTACGATATTGAACTTCTGCAAACCTTCGACATCCCGGCCATTGACGTAATTCCAGACGATGGAAGACTTTACGTAGTAGCTGAAGATGGCCTTTACCAGTATGACTATGACGGAGAAAGTATCAGTTTTTTAAGTAAATTGACCATACCTAAACCATGAGAATAAAATACATCTATCTGACCCTGATCGTCTTTTTTATAACCGGAAATATGGCGAAAGCAAGTCAGCCCAACAGTGCTGAAGCGACTGACTCCCTGCCTACTCTCATTTTTGCTGTGCAACCCATGTATATAGCCATCAGTGGTTTGCGACTGGATGTAGATATAAATCTTACCAAGAATCATAGTCTGCAGCTATCTCCCATCCTGTTTTACAGAAATAACTTTTCCGGTTCCTATATTATTTGGGGTGTGCATATTGATCGTAAAAGAGGGGCCGGATTTCACCTTTACCATCGGTTTTACCCTGGTGAAGGGCTTGGCAAATCAAAATTTTATATTAGTCATGGCCCCGTGTGGCATTACAACTACATTAACTGGAAGGAAACCATCCCTGGAACCAATGCTGAACGCTACAACTCCATTCATAAGCTGGGGTGGGATGTAATGATCGGAAGATATCTTATTTCTACCAACCGCCTGGTGCTGGATATTTATACGGGAATGGGTTTGCGCCACTCAATATTGGCGACAGATGCAGATAATAGAAATGAAATGAATTACAATTACTGGAGTCCGGGGTATTCAGGTGCTATTTTACTGTTTGGATTCAGGTTGGGGCTGGCCACCGGAATGAAATCATTTTAACATCATTAAAAGTGATAAACTTCACAATATGAAAAATATTTTACTGCTTTTTTGCACTTTGGTGCTTTTACCACTCGGGAAAATTTTTGCACAGGAACCGGTCAGTGAATACCGTCATAACATTCTGATCATGGGCGTTCCGCAACATCTTTTTCAAAATGGCATCCGTATTGAGTTTGACAAAAGACTCAACAATCCCCGCCAATGGATTACCGTTGCACCATCAGTTTATTACAGGGGACATCGTGGCAACTGGATCTGGGGAAATTATAACGTTTACAGCATGTCGGGTGCCGGCCTGGAAATATTTTTTCGTCGGTACATGAAAGACCAGACAGAACCCAGCGGATTTTATTTTACCGGTGGTGGTGGTTATCGTTTTATTAACCAGGAATACCGGGGAGATCAATGGGATGTTTACACGGAAAACGACCTTACATTTTACAGATACAACAACGGCAGCTGGCATAAACATACACACACTTTCAGCCTGAAGGCCACCATAGGCTACCAGACTATCATTGACCGGCATCTTCTGCTTGATCTTTTTATGGGATATGGCTTCTTATTTTCCACCTACGAAATACCGGGAAACGTTGAAGTGGCAAGCCGCTTCGACAATGACGCTTTCAGCTTTGGCTATAGCGGACTTTTAT
>JAHYJP010000298.1 GCA_019429055.1 Bacteroidales bacterium | reverse complement strand
GCGGCATTAAACGTGTGGTATGCGAAAAGAAATACCATGCCGGCGGTGAATCAGAGATCATGTTTAATGATGCCGGTGTTGAGTTGGTATATTTTAATGAGGATTATGTGAAGTATGAAAATCAGTGACTGTAATTTATGATTTTTGGGAACCGCGGAGATGGAAAGACGCGGAGTTGCGCGGAGTATTCTCCGGGTACGACTTTAAGTTCGTGCCCGGAGTTGTTTTTTTATATCCATGCCATCCACACCCCCTGACCCCCTGACAGGGGGAACCTCCGCCGCACAAACATCTGCTGCAGTTTCCAACTCCCCCTTTTAGGGGGCGGGAGGGGTATTTAGTATAAAAAAAAACGCTCGAAAGGTTTTCTCTCGCAAAGCCGCAAGAGACGCAGTTTTTAAAAATCACGAGGTGATTTTTTTTTGAGTGCCGGAGTTTGCAGTTCAAGGGATTGCATCCCTTAAATCCATCCTCATATCTAATACCGGGCTGCAGTGAGCTGTTTTTTTTCAGGTATTCAAGCGGGGTTGTCAGGGATGCCATCCCAATATGCTCCAGTCTCCGGTCTACCTTCACTTATATGCCTTACAAACCCTTATATGCCTTATATGGTTAAAAAAGGACTAAGAAACTCAAGGGATTACATCCCTCCCATTCATTCTGATCTACACTACCAGGCTGCAGTAAGCAGTTTTTATATCAGGAAAACCTTCGGGGTTGTCAGGGATGTCATCCCAACCCTTTACTCTTCAAAAATCCAGACTCCTTTTTCGCCGGTTGATTTTACAAAGCCCCGAAACATGGCGGTGGTGTTAAATTCCATTACCACATTTGCATCTTTATCAATTGCTATAATACCTCCATTGGCTCCCT
The DNA here is from genome assembly GCA_019429055.1 of Bacteroidales bacterium. Lineage (GTDB taxonomy): Bacteria > Bacteroidota > Bacteroidia > Bacteroidales > UBA7960 > SKVR01. Next base: position 2,131 of record JAHYJP010000298.1, on the reverse strand, counting down.
GTTCAACCAGCTTTTCACGTATAACATGGAAGGCAGCATCCTGTAGACTTTGTTCTTTGTAAAGCATTCTGGCAGCAATATCATAAGCCACTATGTTGCGTATGAAATATTCGCCATGCCCGGTTGCCGAAACGCCACAAGAGAGATTGCTGGCATAGTTACCGGCACCAATAATGGGGCTGTCGCCAATACGACCGTATCTTTTGCCCACCATTCCACCTGTTGAAGTAGCCGCAGCAATATTGCCATGTACATCAAGTGCTACTGCACCCACAGTACCCATTTTTACATCTTCATCCAGATAGCTTCGGCTTCGGTTTACCTGGTTTCTGATAAACTCCCGGTACTGATTCCACCTGCGCTGGTCAAAGAAGTATCCGGGATCTACAATCTCAATTCCCTGCTCATAGGCAAAGGTTTCGGCACCTTTTCCAGTGAGCAGCACATGGGGTGAATTTTCCATTACTTTGCGGGCTGCCGAAATGGGATTTTTAACGGTCGTAACACCTGCCACAGCACCTGCATTATGCGTTTCGCCACACATGATGGAAGCATCCAGCTCATTTTTTCCATCTATATTAAAAACAGCACCTTTACCTGCATTGAAAAGCGGAGAATCTTCCAGGATGCGGGTTGCTGCTTCAACAGCATCCAGACTGGTACCGCCGGCTTTCAGGATAATCTCAGCTGCATTAAGAGCTTCGGCAAGCTTCATATTGTATTCTTCAATCTGCTCAGGGCTGAGAGATTCGCGTGCAATATTTCCGGCACCACCATGTATTACTATGGCATAAGGTTTCTCTGCTATTAATACCTTGCCGGAAAGCAGCAGAAACAAAAAACAAATGGCAATAAATTTCGAAATGTGACCTGTTTTATCTTGCATCAAATTCTTCATTTAGTTTTTCGAGGACTTTTTGAGTAATATCATGTTTTTCTTTGGCGTAGAGAATTCCTCCGCCGGGTGAGAATCCCAGAATATAGTCGTAACCCATTTCATTGTTAAACCGTGTAAGCAGATCGGTAATTTTCTGATAAAGTTCAATATTCATTTCCAGCTCTTTGGTCATAAGCCTGCTGCTGTATGTTTCATTGAGCTGCATCAGTTCCTGTTGCATTTGCATGAGTTCCTGTTCTTTGATCTGGGCATTATCCATAGAAATACTTCCTGCCTGAATTTGCCGTTGAAAAGTTTCTACTTCCGACTGAAAAGAACGTTGCCTGCGTTGCAGGTCATTTTCAAGCCGTCTTTGCTCCTGCTCAAAATCTTCGCGCATTTTATTGGCAAGCTTATAATGTGCCATCAGGGTATCGGAATCAACAAAGGCAATATTAAATGCTCCTTCTTCCAGACGTGTGGTTATATCGTCCATTTCCTGTTCAATTGCGGTTCCGGCAACCATTTCACCATTTTTTGACGGCAAAAAGTTGATTACATACAAAATAATCAGTCCGATGAAAAGAACTACATTGATAATGGTTCCGTTTGAAATTCTCGAACCGGCAGGAATTTCAGGTCTGATGGGGTTGGTTGATTCGGGGGTGTTGGTTTCTGTTGTCATTGTCAGTTTTATTAATTTAGAAAGGTTTGGGATTACCTGAGAAGTCTTCCCAAACCTTTATGATTGTTTATTGAATTTTGAGAGTCATTTAATTTTCACAGAAAAGACTTAATTGCCCATTTCCGACATAAACTTAATACGCATGAGCCTGATCTCTTCTTCTGTATAATCATCTTCACCAAGTTCAACGAGTGCATCGGCATAGGAATCGGTTTCGGCGGTTTTAAAATAGTCAAAGATCTCTTCCTGCTTATCTTCATCAATTACCTCGTTAATATAATAATTGATGTCAATTTTTGTACCTGAAGCCACAATGCTTTCAATTTCTGTGAGCAGTTCTTCAAACTCCAGACCCTTGGCATAAGCTATATCTTCCAGTGGTTTCTTACGATCAATATTCTGTATAATGTAAACTTTTATACCTGATTTATTCACCACCGATTTCACCACCATATCCATGGGCCGTTCAATCTCATTCTCTTCTACATAATTCTTAATGAGTTCAACGAATGGTTTTCCGAATCGCTCTGCTTTGCCCGAGCCAACGCCTGATATTTGCTTAAGTTCTT
>JAHYJP010000297.1 GCA_019429055.1 Bacteroidales bacterium | reverse complement strand
AAGGCATTTGAATATCTTCTCAAAACCAATCAGCTTACCTGCAATGTTAAGTTTATGATTGAGGGAGAAGAGGAGATCGGTTCTCCCAGTCTCGGAAAATTTTGCGAAGAGAATAAAGAAAAACTTAAAGCTGATGTTATCCTGGTTTCTGATACATCTATGCTCGGACCCAAAATTCCTTCCATTACAACAGGATTAAGAGGACTTGCCTACATGGAAGTAGAAGTAACAGGACCCAGCCACGACCTGCACTCCGGGCTTTATGGCGGTGCAGTTGATAATCCTGTTAACGTGCTGTGCGATATGATCTCTTCACTCCGCGATGAGAAAAACAGAATCACTATCCCTGGTTTTTATGATGATGTTGAAGAACTCAGCAAAGAAGAAAGAGAAGAAATGTCGCGTGCACCATTCGATATGGAAGAATTTAAAAGGCATATTGATATTGCAGAAGTAAACGGCGAAGAAGGTTATTCATCGATGGAACGTACCGGAATCCGTCCCAGCCTTGATGTAAACGGAATCTGGGGCGGATATACCGAAAAAGGTGCAAAAACCATTCTCCCATCGAAAGCCTATGCCAAAATAAGTATGAGACTGGTGCCCCACCAGGAGTCACAAAAAATTGAACAGCTTTTCAAAAAGCATTTTGAAGCCATTGCCCCCAAAAGTGTAAAAGTAAAAGTTGAATTCCTGCACGGTGGAGAAGGATACGTATCTCCCACCGATACGGTTGCTTATCAGGCTGCCAGCAAGGCTTACGAAACAACTTACGGCATCAAGCCCATTCCCGTAAGAAGTGGCGGAAGTATTCCTATTATTTCTTTGTTCGAAAAAGTTTTAGGCACAAAATCCATCCTTATGGGCTTCGGACTTGACTCTGACGCAATTCACTCGCCCAATGAAAACTATGCCCTTGAGCAGTTTTATAAAGGCATTGAAACCATTCCATGGTTCTACAAGTATTTTACAGAAATGAGCCGGTAATAATTCTTGAAGTATAAACTTTATTAAAGCCTCTGATCATTTTCAGGGGCTTTTTTTTACCCTTTTCTCAGGGTTCAATATGGTTTTATGCACAAAAGACAAATATTTATCTTTTTTTGCCGGATATGATGTTTTTTTCATAAATTCGCAACCAGACCTTTAAACATACGTTTATGGACACTGACCCCGGGGAAAGCTGCCCATTTTCTTGAAATAACATTGTAAATCAAAATGATTATGAGGGAAATTACCAGAATTTTTGACCTGCTGGATAGGTATGAACATTTATGCCCTGAAAAAACAGATGCCCTTGCAGGAAAAGACGAAGGAGTATGGAAAACATATTCAACCAGGGAATTCAGAGAAATAAGTGATAACATTAGTTATGGTTTGCTCAAGCTGGGTGTTGGAAAGGGAGACAAGATCGCATCCATAACCTTTAACCGGCCTGAATGGACCATGCTCGACATGGGAGTACAGCAAACCGGGGCTATTCATATTCCCATTTATCCTACCATAAGCGACCAGGATTATGAATATATTCTTCAACATGCCGAGGTAAGTTACATTTTTGTGGCCGGTGAAGAAATGTACAGAAGAATCAAGGACATTGTGCCCAGGATCCCGGGCTTAAAAGCGGTGTATACCTTTAAGAATCTTTTTGGTGTGCAGCATCTTAATGAACTCATTCAACTGGGAAAAGAGAATCCTGCACCGGAAAAATTGCAGCAAACCAAGGATTCCATAAAATCTGAAGATCTGGTAACCATCATTTACACCAGCGGTACCACAGGAGTACCCAAAGGTGTAATGTTATCGCACGGAAATATTATCAGTAACATCCTGGCTACTTCATACATTCCGCCATTCGGACCCGAACATCGTGCCATGAGTTTTTTGCCCCTTTGCCATATTTATGAGCGAATGATGAACTATATGCTCATTTACAAAGGGCTTTCGATGTATTATGTTTCTAATATGGGGCTGATTGCCGAATCGCTGAAAGAAGTAAACCCCCATGTTTTTACTACCGTGCCCAGGTTGCTTGAGAAGGTTTATGATAAGATCATCGCCAAAGGACGTAGCCTGAAAGGGATAAAAAAGGTCATATTTTTCTGGGCCAACAATGTTGGATTGAATTATGAATATCAAAAGGAAAAACGAAACCCTGTTTATGCTTTAAAACTAAAAATTGCCCGCAAACTTGTTTTCAGCAAATGGAAAGAAGCACTGGGGAAAAATCTGGATATTGTGGTTTCAGGGGGTGCAGCCCTTCAACCCAGACTCAACCGGGTATTCTGGGCAGTTGGAATAAGAGTATTAGAAGGTTATGGCCTTACTGAAACATCTCCCGTTATTGCCGTAAATGATTTCGGACCCAACGGCCTTAAATTCGGCACAGTGGGCCCCATCCTTAAAAATATTCAGGTAAAAATTGCTGAAGATGGAGAAATTCTGGTAAAAGGACCCGGCGTTATGCAGGGATATTTTAAAGATGCGCAACTAACCCGTGAAGTTATCGATGAAGATGGTTGGTTTCATACCGGCGACATCGGGCGCATAGAACCCGAAGGACAGCTCCGGATCACCGATCGTAAAAAGCTGATCTTTAAGACCTCCTTTGGTAAATACATTGCTCCTCAGGTACTGGAAAACAAATTCAAAGAATCTCCTTTTATTGATCAGATACTGATCCTGGGTGAAAACCAGAAATTTGCCGCCGCACTTATTGTTCCTGATTTCAACCACCTGAAAAACTGGTGCTCTGTTAAAGGTATTCCTTACACTACCAATGCTGAAATGATTGCTCTGCCTCGCATAAGAAAAAGATTCCAAAAGGAAGTTAGTCATTACAATCAGTTTTTTGGAGAATATGAGCGGATTATGAAATATGAACTCATCGGCCACGAATGGGGTGTAGAAACCGGAGAACTTAGCGCTACACTGAAACTCAGAAGATCGCACCTTCTGGAGGTTTATGAA
>JAHYJP010000296.1 GCA_019429055.1 Bacteroidales bacterium | reverse complement strand
AAATACCTATAATAGCTGCAATGGAAAGCAGGTATTTTGAAGCAATGACCAAACGGGCACCATCCCAAACCGATTGGTTATCGGATGATTTATCTTCGCTTTTTTTCTCGTTGCCTCTTCCTTCACGCCGATCGACAAAAATACTTATGGCAATAATCAACAACATAGGTATTACGCTGGACGCCAGCAATGTACTACGACCAGTGGTTTGCACAAGGGTGGTTACCATGGTAGAACCAAAAATCCCACCTAAAATTCCTCCCAGTCCAATAAATCCATACGCACTTTTGGCCCGTTGCGAACTGAAAACATCGTTGGTAAAGGCCCAGAATAAGGTTACAAGCATGGTGTTGTACATATCACCAAAAATGTAAAATGACCATATTACAAAGGGTGCATCCGGCATTGTTTCAACAAGAACGGAAAATACCACAAACATAAGGGCGAAAAAAGAAGCAATAGTGGTAATGAGCCATTGCCGTGATAGTTTTTTGTAAAGCCATACAAAGGCCAGCACCATGACAAAGGCAAAAACCATGTTCAACACTTTACCCAATTGTTCCACTTCGGCCCCATAAAGCGACCAGGTGAACAGTTCCAGGGGGTTATCCTGATAGTGACTTACCAGTAAACCTCTTTTAAGGGGCTTAAGCACCCAAAAAACTGCTATGGTAAGAAAAAAGAACATTGCCAGTCCTATTACGCTGGGCCATTCTTTCTTTTTTATTCCACAGGTAATATTATAAAACGTACTTAAAACGTTTTTAAAAACGGAACTTTGGGTTTTTGCCATCGTTTGCAGTTTTTTTTGTAAATGATTATTTTCCTGATTTAATGACTTCTTCAACTATTCTATTTACCACACCTGGTGCAAATGCCGGTGCAATAATATGGTTACGGTCCGGTTTCTCAATGAGCCCGGCAATAGCGAAAGCTGCTGCCAGTTTCATGCGTGAAGTGATTTGCGGGGCGCGCATTTCAAGAGCTGCTTTAAAAATTCCGGGAAAAACAAGCACATTATTTACCTGGTTGGGGTAATCGCTTCTGCCTGTAGCAATAACTGCTGCACCTGCCTTGATGGCAACTTCCGGCATTATTTCCGGTATGGGATTTGCCAGTGCAAAAATTATGGGGTCGTTGGCCATGGTTTTAACATCTTCCTGGTCCAGGATATTTCCGGTACTTACGCCTATAAACACGTCGGCTCCCGAAATTGCATCCTTAAGATTTCCACTTAAATTACCCGGGTTGGTAAACGATAAAAGATTTTTTTTTACTTCATTAAGGTCTTCCCGGTGGGTAGATATGATACCGTTTCTGTCGCAAACAATAATATTTTTTACGGGCTGGCATAAATCAGGGTTTTGATTTATGCATCGCAACAATTTGGCAATGGCCACTCCGGCGGCTCCTGCTCCGTTGATGACAACTTTCAGGTCGCCAATATCTTTCCCTACCACCTTGCAGGCATTAATAATTCCGGCAAGGGTAACGATGGCCGTCCCATGCTGGTCATCATGGAATACCGGGATTCCAATATCCTGCAACGCTTCTTCTATTTCAAAACACCTGGGTGCTGAGATGTCTTCCAGGTTGATACCACCGAATACCGGAGCCAGGAGTTTTACCGTTCTGATAATTTCCTGTGTATCCTGTGTGTCTAAACAAATGGGGAAGGCATTAATGCCTGCAAATTTTTTAAAAAGCATAGCCTTCCCTTCCATTACAGGAATGGCAGCCAGTGGACCAATATTCCCAAGGCCCAATACTGCTGAGCCATCACTAACCACGGCAACAGTATTGGATTTGATAGTAAGGTCGTAGGCCCTGTCGGGGTTTTTGGCAATATCAAGGCATGGGCCGGCAACCCCGGGCGAATAAACCAGCGAAAGGTCGTTCGCGTTATCCACATTGATCTTGTTGGAAACCTCGATCTTCCCTTTATGCTTTTCGTGAAGTGCTATGGATTCTTGGTAATTGTTTGCCATGGGATAATGCAGTTTAATAAAGTGTTTATTGGGCTAAATACCACGCCAGTGTTTGTTGCAGGAATATTTTGAGAATATCTTCCCTTTGATCATAAGAAACAGGCAGGAGTTCTTCAAGTGTCAGTATACCTCCGCTCCAATTTTCACCAACGATCCATTTTCCATGTTGTAAATGGGGCAGGTTGTTGTAATGGAGTTTGCCCTGCGCCGGATACCCGGCAATATAAAAATAGGGGGCACCCGCCATGGCATCTTCCATGGCCAACCCGAACCCAATACCGGTTTTTTCATTGGGTACAATATAAATACCCGTATCGAAATGATGTGGCCATATCCTTATGGGAGAAGGGGTTTGGAAGTATTCGCTTACCTGCATGCAGGCTGTATTGGCCAGTGCCCGGAAATCAGCCCAGAGTCTGATTCCTGTTTCAGGAATCGGTAGTACAGGTTTATCCTCAAAACCATATTCAGGGATTTCGTAGTGTAGTTTTTTCTCATAAGGCTCAGTATCCAATCCAAATCCTGATAAACTTTCAGCGATTTCACTTCTTACCTCCCTTATGTTTTTCCCGATAAGGGGAATCGTTTTCAGAACTTCCTGGTTCCGGTTAACCCAGACAAATTGCAAGGGGGAAAGTTCGAGAACGAAAAGGAGTATTCCATGCTGAGTACTAACCCATTGACCGGTTATGCGATTACCCAATGCATCAAAAGCCAGGTTGGTATGGCTGTCATCGTCTTTTGGGGGCAGGTAAGCCCGGATTACTTTGGTGATCTCCTGGCTGAGCCAGTGTAATTGACGGTCGGTATTAATGTATTCCTGCATAGTGTATCCCTGTTAGTTTATGAATATCATAATTTATGGTAGATAGGTCGGCAAAATTGAACTTCCTGACATCATCATAACCACAGGCTCTTGCTATAACCCCTATCAGTTCATTGGTAGCCGAAAAGAAATTAGCCAGTTGCCGGGCTGAAATATCGATGTGAATACGGGCTCTCAGGCTGTCTTTTTGGGTAGCGACACC
>JAHYJP010000295.1 GCA_019429055.1 Bacteroidales bacterium | reverse complement strand
GAGCCGCCGATTTTGCGCGTTGGCAGGATTAAGGCATGGCCCTGAGCGCGGTCACGAAAGTTTATTATGTCGATAAATTGTCTTGTCACGATATGTTAATTAAAAGCAGTGCGGGAATGCCTGATGTGCAAATAAGATGAGCTATGTTTGCTAACGGCCCGGCGGTATAATTCAGTAAGCGTTACTCGACGATGCATCCGGGCAGGATCCTGGTTCTTTAGCCACAAAGTTGTCCCGGTGCAAGGAGAGTATGGCATGTGTTTTTGCAGTCCGGGTACAAAAGTGGCTGAGCATTACGTGTATCGCGGTACAAGGTTGAACGGGAGCAGATAAGAAGTCAAGGTACACAAAGTTTTATTGTTGGTACTGGCGCGTTCGCTGTACCGGCTATTACAGATTTGTCAAGGGAGTAGGAGCAAAGTGCAAAAACCATGACAAGCTTATTAATTATACCGTCCGTGTTAGCACACGTTCTATTTATTTTTTGTCCAGTGAAAGAATTTATTGATTGCACAAAAAATTTCTTTGTTTATATGCACAAATCTAATCCTGAGACCACGCGTATTTTTTATAAAGTTTTAAAATACTCTACGGCCATTTCATGAATCTGATCAATGATCTGTTGTGGAGCAGCACTTATATAAGCAGTTAAATTGAATACATATTCATTAGCTTTATATAACGACATAAATGGTTCATATTTATGTAAGTACATAAGTCTCGCTACTGTTGCTGTATTATGTCTCAAAGCAAAATAACCATAATAATCTAACAGAGATTTTTCATTGTCATAAACCTCCAGGCTCCGGCCAAAGAGTGTTTTTTGATCATCCCGATCAAGATTTTCCAGATTCTTGAATTGATTTATAAATACTTCGAGATAAACTCCTCTAGCCATGTAGCGGCCAATTTCAAGATTCTCCCAGGATGGATCTATGCCTAAAGGATCCCACGACATATATTTTTTTAATAATTCCTGGCTTCTGTCCAGCCTTGTTTCTAGCACATCTGGTCCATTAAAATGATTTTTTAATAGCTTATATCCTCCGTCGCCTGTATGGTGTGCAAAAATCAAGCCTACATGCGGATAGGTTAAAATACTTTCTATAAGACCTTCTGTTGAAATACATTCTGCAATATCCGAAGGAATATAGTAGAATTTATCAACTTCATCGCTGGTCATAGTGTGATTTTCTGGAAGTTCTGGATATTGATAAACTCCATTTTTCAGTTCTTTACAAGGATCGCTTTCACAAGCTAAGAATAGCAAGCAAAGTGAGATGATTGGAAGTGAGGTTTTCATAATAGTAAAAGTAACTAAGATTGATTGACTGTTATTCAGATGTTTGTGAAGTTATGAATTTTATCATGTGTATGAACCTGAAATTCAGCTTTGAAAATGGGTTAGCACACGTTTTGGTCTATTGGTGCGCAGGCTAAGTCCCGATACAAAACAGAAATTTGGGTTATAAACGAATTTAAATAAACACGGCGCGAAGGCTGTAAGTCTCAGATAATGTGTGCTAACGGCCCGGCGGTATGTTTTAGTAGGCGTAACCCGACGACAGCACCGGGCAGAGTCCTGGTACCCCGCATCAGCGGGGCCACAAAACTGTCACGGTGCAAGGAGGGTTTGGCGCAGTTTTTGGCATCCAGGTACAAATTTTTATAAGGACTACGCGTGTCGCGGTACAAGTTTGATCGGAGCCCCGCACTTATCACCGGTTACAAAGCTGGTTGGGAACACTGGCGCAGTGTCGCGGTACAATGTTGATCGAAGCCAGGAAACTGTCAAGGTGTATTGAATTTTAATTGCGTGCAGATGCGCGTGTCCGGGTGCTAGAACCATTACGAATTTGTCTTGGGAGCAGGAGCATAGCAAAAACCGTGACAAGCCTATTAAACATACCGTCCGTGTTATAGGGCGTACTTTTGTTCTTATAGAGCGTATCCAAGTTTTATCCCAAAGGTGATATTAGGTCTTATTCCTTTGTATACAGGGATTTCAAAAAGTCTCATTACAGGACAACAAATTGGGTCAGTGATTTCGTAATCGTATGATCCATTGTAATACTTTAAACCCAAACCGAAGTAATAATCAAAGGTTAATTTTATTTTAGTGACTGATTGATACCCAATTTTAAAATTGTCGCCAATAATGAATCTCTTGATCTTTTCATAATCGTGATATAAATAATTAGTATCCAATGCATGATCGTAATGTATGTAGGTATCACCACGTTTAAATTTATCACTTATTAAGTACAGCTCATTAGCAATATAGAATCCTTTATAAAAGACTGATTTTGGTTTTCTTGAATTCAAATAATATCTGATCTCAGGTTTAATTTTAATACCTATTCTGTCCTTAATCCTGGGTAGTTCATTATCTCTGTCGAAAATTAGAATGTAGGTAGCAAAATCTGTTTCAAAGGAAAGTGGGCCCTTTGAGATGAATTCACTACCAAGGTGAATATTTTCACCATATGGATCCATTAGACTTAAAGGAGCAAACTTTAAAATGAGTTTATCTGCTTTTTGGCTAAAAGTATTTTGTGAGTTTAGTATTACTATCAAAAAGAACAATACTGATAATCTTATTCTCATATTAGCATATTTAATTATGTGATAATCTTTAGGGTAGTGATTATGCCCTATAACGGCACGGCGGTAAGTTTCGTAGGTGTTATCCCGACGCAGGGGAGCGCTTCACCATTGATGCTGCCCGGCCGGGAATTCTCTAAAGCCACCCCCAGGAGGGTATGGCGCGGTTTTTGCCACCATGACCGGCACTGCGAGGGGTAAGGTACTGTCTTGATGCCTTGTATGTTTCGAGGTGAATCCACCGTTATTACTTGTTGTTACTTCTAAGTTGCACCCTACTGTATCCCTGATGGCAGTTCCCGACTAAGTAAACGGGAACTGTTTGCAAAAACCGTGACAAACCTATGAAATTTACCGTCCGTGTTAGCGGTTCGGCATTTTGTTTATTCTTTATTTTTACAATAGTTCGTTAAATGTTAATATAATT
>JAHYJP010000045.1 GCA_019429055.1 Bacteroidales bacterium | reverse complement strand
ATGTTGAATTCATTCCTATTTTATCGGCAAGGAATTTAGCATTCAGGATTTTATAATTTTGGAAAAATTGTTTAAAATCAATTTCAAACTTTAAGTATTCTGGTGTAATTCTAAAATTGTTATCCTCAAAATAAAAGTTTGCTGCTTCAAAGGCATTATTCATTAGCTCAGTAATAGTTCTTCCTGTGGTGTAAATTGGATAATCTTGGGAAAAAGCAGAAAATCCTGTATCAGTTTTTTCCACTATCAATATTATTTTTTTTCTTAAAATTTTCATAATTCAAATTTGCTTTTTATTTTAATGGTTTTATTCCGGCATCCTTTAAAATTTTTTTTTCTAAACCCTTACCCATTTCCTGGCTTCCATGATTTGGAAAGATGATTAAACCTTCCTTGAAATCATGTTTCAATTTTATGTGTGAACCTTTTTGCGAAACTGGATACCACCCATCTTTCGACAAAATACTATATAGTTCAGAACATTTCAATTATGTTTTTCTTTCATTTTCTTCTTCGCTAAGGTAAATAATAATTTACCTTTTTGCAAGTTTATTTTAATCATCTGATTGTTTGGTCAACACAGGATATGTGCACAACTGAAGAAAACAGATTTTGATCTTCTTGTGAAAAAAAAAATCAAAAACTCTTAGCAGATTATTAGAGTTATTGTAGCTTTGATTTTTGTAAAATTTGTTAAAGAGAAATCTGAAATCATATTCAGAATAACAACAATTAATCCAGGAATCTTTCAATCAAAAATCAAGTCAACATGAAGAAAAAAAATTACCTGAGTTTTTTGATTTTTACCATTCTGGCTCTTACCGGCCAGCTTTTTGCCCAGGAGATGCAGATCCGGGGTACAGTGCGTGATGCATCGGATCAGCAAACCCTGCCAGGGGTAAATATATTGGTTAAAGGTACCAGTACAGGAGCTGTAACCGATATCAACGGTCAATACCAGATCAGAGCATCAGTGGGATCGGTATTGGTATTCACATTTGTGGGTATGGAAGAAAAAGAGGTGAAAGTGGATGGCAGCACCAACATAATCAATGTGGTTCTGCATAGCGAAGTTTCCATCCTGCAGGAGTTTGTGGTGGCGGTTTCGGCTATTGCCCGCGACAGGGAGACACCGGTGGCCATTTCCACCATCAGTGCCGAAGTAATCACCGAAAGGCTGGGTTCACAGGAATTTCCCGAAATCCTGAAATCGACACCCAGCGTTTATGCCACCAAGGATGGTGGTGGTTTTGGAGATGGCCGGATTAACCTCAGGGGGTTCGACTCTAACAACATTGGGGTATTGATCAATGGTGTGCCTGTAAATGATATGGAAAACGGCCGTGTGTACTGGTCAAACTGGGCCGGATTGTCTGACGTGACCCAGACCATGCAGGTACAGCGTGGACTGGGTGCATCAAGACTGGCCATAAGTTCGGTGGGTGGGACCATAAACATTGTAACCCAGACCACCGATTCAAGAAAAGGTGGAACAGTTTCTTACGGTTTTGGTCATGACGGCTACGAGAGAAGATCACTATCCTTATCCACAGGAATGATGGAAAATGGATGGTCAATCACTGCCCTGGGTGGTCGTACAACCGGACATGGATTTGTGGATGGTACGAAGTTCGACGGCTGGTCGTACTTTTTAAATGCATCGAAAAAAGTCAACGATCAGCATATACTAAGCTTTACCGCATTTGGCGCTCCACAATGGCATAATCAGCGCTGGCCGCGTCAGCTTGTACAAACCTATCGTGATCATGAAAGAGGTATCCGTTATAATCCTTCGCTTGGCTTATTAAATGGTCAGTTTTATAATACTTCATACAATGAATATCACAAACCCCAGCTTTCATTGAACCATTTCTGGTCAATAAACCCCTCCACTACCCTTTCAACAGCATTGTATGCTTCCATTTCTTCAGGTGGAGGCCGCAGAACGTTAGGTGCACAGTCTGCTTGGTATCAGTACGACAGAAATACCGGATTGCCTACCGATGCCACCAAACTTACTCCCGACGGATATCTCGATTTTGATTTTGCCCTTGAGCATAATGCAACTCTTTCCAACGGTTCTGATATTATCATCGGTAATGCTATGAATGAGCATGACTGGTATGGATTGCTATCAACCGTGCAGCATGAAGTTCAGAATTTACGCTTTACAAGTGGACTTGATCTGAGGTATTACAGGGGATATCATTATCAGATGGTTACAAACCTGCTGGGCGGAACACATTACCAGGATGTCACTTATCGCACTGATACAGTTGTTTCGAGGAATGTTAACAGAGAACCCTCAGCCCGCCTTGGAATAGGCGATAAAATAGGATACCATGATTTAGGCGAAGTAGGCTGGGCAGGAATTTTTACTCAGGCAGAATATGTAACACCTGAATACTCTGCTTTCCTTTCAGCCACTCTTTCCAATACCACTTATCGGCGTACAGACTATTTCCTGTATTTTGATGATGATTCGCCAACCAGAGCAAGACTTCAATCCGACGCAGACAGCTACCTCAACCAGGCAAATACTGCCCAGGCACAAGGTGATCAGGAGGCATACGATAGTTTTATGTTTGAATACAACCGTATAATGAACATGCAGGCTATGCAACCGCAGGTTTCAGACTGGGTTGATTTTACAGCCTGGAGTCTAAAAGGGGGAGCCAATTACAATATTTCGGAAAGTCATAATGTTTTTGCCAATGCCGGCTATTTTACGCGGGCACCTTTTTACAGGTTTGCATTTGTGGGTTTCACCAATGTAATCAATACCGAAGTAAACTATGAAAGGGTTTTTTCTTCTGAAATAGGATATGGTTATCGATCACCCTTTGCAGCTGCCAATGTTATTGTATACCGCACCGAATGGCTTGACAAGGCATTGGTAAGAAACCTGGGTCAGGGACTTATTGCTAATATTACCGGTCTGGATGCATTACACCAGGGAGTTGAAGTAGATTTTACCCTTCGTCCGGTTAAAAATCTTGAAATCAGAGGTATGTTTTCTTATGGCGACTGGCGCTGGAAGGATGATCTGATTGCAGAAATTTATGATGACAACCAGGTGCTCCAGGATGTTGTGGAAGTATATGCCGGCGGCCTCAGAGTGGGTAACTCAGCACAAACTACTGCCGCGCTGGGAGCAAATTATGAGGTTCTTCCTAATTTGAGACTGGGATTTGACATTAACCATTTCGACAGAAACTTTGCCGATTTTAATGTGGAAGATCGCGGTGATCCAAGATCTATCGGACAGGACTCATGGCAAATGCCTGCACACCAACTGGTTGACCTGAATCTACGTTACAGGTTTAAAATTGCAGGATTGGATGCAACTTTAATATCCAATATCAATAACCTGTTTAATACCAGTGTGATCAGAGATGCTACCGACGGAGTCAGATTTGATCCTTTAACCCAGGCTCCCATATACGGCCTGCCTGAAACAGCTGTGGTTTATTATGGTTGGGGACGTGTATGGACAACATCTATAAGGGTCAGATTTTAATTCATTGATTTTGAAAATATCGCAAAACTAATTTATATGAACACTTTAAAGAAGATATTATCAGTTGTGGTTCCGCTGGCCTTCCTTATAACAGCCTGCGACCCGAACGAGGAGTTGTATGAAACCCTCGATAATATGCAAAAGCCATACAATGAAGGTATAGAATACACAATGGTAGAAGCTGATTATACCCGTTTTGGTGGTTTTATTCAGCAATACCTGGCATTCAGTGATACTTTTCCTGCTATGGATTATGTACCGGATGTATTGAAGGTAAGGTTTGTTACGCTCAGACAGGAAAGTAGCGCCCTTGTGACCTATAACCACTTTCTGCTTCACCCCCTCTGGTGGGATGCAGGGTTTGGCTATGAACTCACTGAAGCTGATTATAATTATATGCAAACCCCTGCCGGATATTTCACACCTGAAAATCCGCCTCAGAACAATATACCTTTCTGGTTGCAAAAGGAATATCCTGATGCCCAGGTAGGTGATCAAAAAATTATCATTTACAATTACTTATCGGAAGGAGAAACCATTCAAAACCTTTCGACCTATGAATTTGACGGCGAAAACTGGATATTGATTGATACCATTGAAGATATTCCCTATGTGGGCTACGAACTTACCGATGAAGATTATGACAATTTTGGCGGGTCTGTGGCACGTTTTGGCAATTTCAGTGAAAGTTTTCCCCCAGATACACATATTCCGGTTTTGCTCAAGAATCTGTTTGCATTTGCTCTCGAAGGTGCTGAGCAGGTTGTAAAATATAAATATCACAATGGTAGCCAGGTAGTTGACCTTATTGATAAATATGAGTTTGATGGCACACTCTGGTTGAAAATACCTTATACCGAAGAGCGCACCGAACAATATATTTTCGGAGAACTGGGATGGGCATTTGACCCCACCGTTACTTTCCAGATGAGCTGGAACGATTACATGTATCTTGCCGAAATTGACCCCATACCCCATGAAACATTTAATGATTTTGGCTATTATTATGGGTCAAGTGCTTTTTACAGAAACTTTGACATACGATTAATAGGCAGAAGGCTTAATAAAGATCCTGATGGAAATTACAGGGATCCTGAGCTTGGAGAAATTTATGAGAATGAAGGATCAGAAGCTGCCATGGATGAAATGCTTCGTCGTATTGCTGAAGAAGGAATTATTAAATTGCTCCAGCAAAAGTTTCCCGATGCTACACCCCAGGTTGGTGGTATTGATGTGCATTATATTGTGCGATTTGAAACTTTTGCCGATAACTGGGTACGTAATTATCCCGAAACTGAGTATATATGCACTGCTGCAGGTAATCCGCCTCAATTTGAACTCATACGAGGTCCGCAATAAAAGTTTTTTTACAAATTTTCAGGAGGCTGCCTCAAAAGCTTAAATTAGCTGGACGCTGAGCCTGTCGAAACGTATAATTGCCTGATATACAGATCTCGTTTCGACAAGCTCAACGACCAAAAATGGTATTTTGAGACAGCCTTTTTTATTTACACAAATAAAATGTTACGATATTTTCTCAATTAAAATAAATTCGTAAATTTACAGATAATTCGTCACATTTATTTTATGAAGTACAGAAGCAAAAAGTACCGTGCAATTATTGAAACAGCAAGATCGCTTTTTTGGAAATATGGCTTCAAAAAGGTTACAGTTGAAGAAGTATGTGAAAAAGCCGGTGTGAGTAAAATGACATTTTACAGGTATTTCAGCAATAAAACCGATCTGGCAAAATCTGTTTACGAACAGGTTGTTAATGAAGGTATGCAGAAGTTCAGGAAAATTATTCACGATGAAAATACCGGTGCACTTGAAAAGATGGAACAGATACTCTTGCTGAAATCTGAGGGTACTCATGAAATCAGCAAAGAATTTCTGGATGATTTTTATAACAATCCTGAACTGGGTTTATCAGGGTTCATTGAAGAAAAAAGCCGGGAAGCCTGGAGCGAAATTGTAAAGGATTTCAGGCTCGCACAAAAAAAAGGATGGTTCAGAAAGGATTTTAAGCCTGAAGGTATGCTTTTGATGGTGAATAAACTTTCGGAGATTATCAAAGAACCACAGATGCTGCATCTATATGGAAATCCACAGGATTTAATAATGGAACTGGCCAGGTTTTTCACCTACGGCATTATGCAGGTTAAAGATCATTAATTTGCAAACATCCCCTGAAATGACAACTCGCTTTGTTATAACATCTCTTCTGTTTTTCTGGCTTCTGAACATTTATGGCCAGGGAAACACTCCCTGGAGTTTTCGGGGTCAGGCCTCTTTGTGGACCAATATTAATCTTGATTCTGAAATTCCTGTAAGAGCAGGAGTCAGGTATATTCCTCAATTAAATTTGCAGATACTGGAGCAGGGCAATCATAAAATTGACTTTGAGCTATCTGCCAATATTACCGGCAACACTTTTCTTGCACTTGACAGCACTGATTATTCAGGAAATATTAAACCTTACCGGGCCTGGTTGCGCTACTCAACCTCTCAATTTGAAGTACGCGCCGGATTGCAGAAAATCAATTTCGGTTCTGCTCAATTGCTGCGTCCTCTAATGTGGTTTGACCAGATGGATCCTCGCGATCCGCTGCAACTTACCGATGGGGTGTGGAGTTTACTTACCAGATATTATTTTACCAACAATGTGAATATTTGGCTTTGGGGTTTATATGGTAATGAAGAACCAAAAACCTGGGAAATCGGCCAAACCACTCCCCGCTCCCCTGAATTCGGGGGGAGATTTCAGACTCCCATCCCACGCGGAGAAGCAGCACTCTCATTTCACCATCGCAGGTCAAATATGCCTGACTTCTGGTATTTGCAGGACCAGATTGATGGGGTTCCGGAGAACCGGGTGGGCATTGATGCCAGATGGGATGTGGAAATTGGTTTATGGACAGAAGCTGTCTGGATAAAAAAAGAACGGGATGTGGGGATGTTTACGCATCAGCAGATCTTTAACCTGGGTGCTGATTATACTTTTGGTCTGGGTAACGGACTTACTTTACTGGCAGAACAATTATTCTACACCATAGATGAAAAAGCTTTTCAATTAAATAATGTAAGTCATTTGACAGGTCTTTCCCTGATATATCCTGTTGGTATTTTTGATAATATCAGCTCCATTTTATTTTACGATTGGAAACAGAAAAACATTTACAGTTTTTTTAACTGGCAACACCAGTTAAATAATCTGACTTTTTACTTTATGGCATTCTGGAATCCACAAATCTTCCGGTTGCCACAACAAAACGAAGCAGCACAATTGTTTTCGGGCAAAGGATTTCAACTGATGCTGGTTTATAATCATTAATCTCAATACTCACTTTAAATCGTGGATTATGGAAATCATCCGGATTAAAAACCTTACCAAGCGTTTTCCAATGGGAAAAGGCGAGTTTACGGCTCTCAGAGATATAAACCTTGAGTTTGGAACGGGCGAATTTGCCGGTCTGATCGGTCCCAGCGGATCGGGTAAAACCACTTTGCTCAATATAGTGGGTTCGCTTGATGTGCCCTCAGAAGGCGAAGTATTTGTTTTGGGAAAATCCATTGGAAATCTTTCATCCAGAGAGGCCGCTCAATTGCGTAAGAAAAATATGGGATTTATCTTTCAGAGCTATAATCTGTTGCAGGTTCACACCGTATTTGAAAACGTGGAATTTCCGTTGCTTTTGTTAAAATACAATGCTACTGAACGAAAAAAAATGGTCATGGATGCGCTGGAATGGGTAGGGCTAACTGACAAAGAAAAATCCAAACCACCCCAGTTATCAGGCGGTGAATGTCAGCGTGTAGCAATTGCCAGGGCTATGGTTAAAAGACCATCGCTGGTGCTGGCCGATGAGCCTACGGCTAATCTTGATGCAAAAAACTCGCACCACATCCTTCAAACCATGGAAAAGCTTAACAGGGAATTAAAAACTACTTTCCTTTTTGCTACCCATGACGACAAGGTGATTAATTACCTGCATCGCAAAATTTATTTACTCGATGGCAGGGTTGATAATGAAGAAATCGTTGAGCACAGTCAAATTATTCAATCATGAAACTGGCATTAAAACTTGCATACCGTAATCTTATGGGTGCCGGCCTTCGCACATGGCTTAATGTCATTGTTTTATCTTTTTCATTCGTTATCATTATATGGATGAAAGGAGCTATGACCGGCTGGGATTACCAGGCTAAGACCGACATGAAGAACTACGAAATTGGCGGAGGGCAATACTGGCATGAAAACTATGATCCGTATGATCCGCTTACTCTAACTGATAGTCATGCACCCATTCCCGGTGAAGCTAAAAACGAAATTGACCGTGGCGAAATGCTCGCTGTTCTTGTGGTCCAGGGGAGTATATTTCCACAGGGCAGGATGCAGCCTGTTATCATAAAGGGAATTGATCCACACCAGAATATTCTGAAACTTCCCACAGGATCTCTTGATACAGTACCTGAAGCAATTCCTGCATTTATCGGGACAATGATGGCTAATAACAGCAGGCTTTCGGTTGGCGACTATGTTACCATGCGCTGGCGAGATACCCATGGTACTTTTGACGCTGCAGAAATTCTGATAACAGCAGTATTTTCATCAGATGTTCCTGCAGCAGAAGCCGGTACAATTTACATTCCGCTTAAGAAGCTTCAGCAAATGACCTTGCTGGATAATCATGCCACTATCCTTACTTTCCGCGACAGCGATATATCAAGACCTGAACTGGAAGGCTGGACCTTAAAAACAAGCGAGAAACTGACTCATCAGGTGGATGAAATGATAAGGACCAAATCTGTGGGGCAGAATGTATTGTACGGAATTCTGATCATCCTTGCCATGCTGGCTATATTTGATACACAGGTATTGTCAATATTCCGCCGGCAAAAAGAGATCGGGACTTATATTGCGCTCGGATATACCCGTAATGAGGTTGTTGGGTTGTTTACTGTAGAAGGTGCTATGCATGCATTATTTGCTGCAGTTCTTGCTACGGTATACGGGCTGCCCTTTCTGCTTTGGCAGGCAAAGGTAGGATGGACTATGCCCATTGATACCAGTGAATTTGGAATGGCTATGGCTCAAACCCTTTATCCCATATACACCGTTGGATTGGTAGTTACAACCATTCTGATCGTTTTTATTACCACAGCCATCGTAAGTTATATTCCTTCAAGGAAAATTGCCAAAATGAATCCAACAGAAGCTTTAAGGGGGAAACTGCAATGATAAGATTTTTGATTAAAGGTTTGTTTCGCGATAAAAGCCGCAGCCGGCTGCCCATAATTGTGGTGGCAATAGGCGTAATGCTTACTGTGTTTTTACATGCCTACATAACCGGTTTTATGGGCGATACCATTGAGATGAATGCACGTTTCAGTAATGGACATGTTAAGGTTATGACCCGCGCCTATGCTGAAAACATGGATCAGAATCCCAATGATCTTGCTCTGCTTGATGTGCAAAACCTTAAAATCGAGTTACAGCAACTATTTCCTGATATGCGATGGGCCGAAAGGATACAGTTTGGTGGTCTTGTAGATGTTCCGGATGAGGAAGGAAATACAAGAGCCCAGGGACCAGCAATAGGGTTGGGTCTGGATCTTCTCTCTCCTGATACAAAAGAAATACAAAGACTTAACCTGGAAGGTTCCCTGGTCAGGGGTAATCTGCCGGCCAGGCCCGGTGAAGTGCTAGCCAGTGATATATTTTCACAAAGACTTGGTATAAAACCAGGCGACCCGATAACACTTATTGGATCTACCATGGAGGGTGGTTTGAGCATCCATAATTTCATCGTTGCCGGTACCCTGTCATTTGGTGTGGAAGTAATGGACAGAGGTACTGTAATTGCTGACATAGAAGATGTGCGACTTGCACTGGATATGTATGATGCCGCCGGTGAAGTTATTGGATTCTTCCCTGATGGCTTTTATGATGATCACCTGGCTAAAAAAGTTTCAGGTGTTTTTAATTCAATTTATGATGCAGAAGCTGGTGAGTTTATGCCTGTAATGAAATCCCTGAGCGAACAGGGTACCATGGGCACATATGTGCAACTGGCTAAAGTCTGGTCATGGTATATTACCCTGGTGTTTGTTATTGCCATGTCGCTTGTGTTATGGAACGCGGGTTTACTCGGCGGACTCAGACGCTACGGTGAAATTGGTGTTCGCCTTGCCATGGGAGAAGAAAAAGGCCATGTGTACAGAAGTATGATATGGGAGTCAGTCTTTGTCGGTTTAGTCGGTTCATTATTGGGCACGACCCTGGGACTAACCATTGCAGCTTATATTCAGGTTCACGGTATTGATATTTCAGGAATGATGGAAGGAGCATCATTGATGATGCCCTCTGAAATCAGAACACGAATAACACCCATGGATTACTATATAGGGTTTTTCCCGGGGCTGCTTTCAACCGTAACAGGCACAATGCTGGCCGGTATAGGCATCTATAAAAGACAAACAGCACGATTATTCAAAGAATTGGAAGCTTGATTAAACCACATTTATCATGAAAAAAATAACTTTAGTGATTTTAGTTGTATTCTTTGGGATGGGTCAGCTTAAAAGTCAGCCAACCGCAACCGAAATCCTGGAAAAGGTTGACAGGAATATGTACTCCGAGAACCGCATTGTTGAAGCAGGAATGACCATTCATGGACGGCGCAGCAGCCGGACCATTACCATGCGCACCTTCAGTGTGGGCGATGAAAAATCTTTTACAGAATATCTTTCACCTCCCCGCGAAGAGGGCACAAAAATGCTGAAACTGGAAAATCAGCTGTGGATCTATTCACCGGATACCGACCGCACCATACAGATCTCAGGTCATATGCTCCGTCAGTCAGTTATGGGTTCCGACCTTTCCTATGAAGACATGATGGAAGATCGCAAACTCACCGATATATATGCTGCCGAACTAATCGGAGAGGATGAAATTGAAGGAAGAACGGCGTTTATCCTTGAGCTTACCGCAATAGTTAGCGATGTGGCTTATCATTCACGCAAAATATGGATCGATACAGAGCGATTTGTTCCTTTGCGGGAAGATCTCTTCGCACGCAGCGGGCAGCTGCTTAAACAAACCAATTTGTCGGATATAAGACAGATTGATGGCAGATGGTTTCCGTTTACTATGCAATTTAAGGATATGCTGAAACAGGGCGATGGAACTGAATTTACCATAACAAGCATTAAATTTGATCAGAAAATTCCTGATCATATTTTCTCAAAAGCATCATTGCGACAATGACATCAAATAAAAAGGAGGCTGTCTCAAAAGTGCGAGTTGGTCGTTGAGCCTGTCGAAACGACATCTGATTACCAGTCAGATACCCGCTTCGAAAAGCTCAGCGTCCTTAAAAATCTGACTTTTGAAACAGCCTTTTTTTTCTATTCTTAACTTGTTTTATCTCTGCACCTGCAATTTATAATTCACGCTTTTGTTTCCATAAATTACCTGTACAATATATACACCTGTTTTAAGTGTATCAACATTGATAATTGTATGGTTACTGTTTACAGGTTTGTGCATGAGCATTTGTCCGCTCAGATTGTATACCCGAACATAATCAATGTTCTGCTCTCCGGAGATAGTAAATTGAGTTACTGCCGGATTGGGGAACATACTGAAACCTGCTGCTTCAATTTCCTGGATGCTTGTGGGTTCCAGGAAGTCGGCAAGGGACCTGGGTTGAAGTCTGGTTATTTCATAGCGTTGATGCAATACTCCAACAAGGTCTTTGGGTTCGGTGGGTATAGGTGTTCCGTAATAGTCAAGCAGGTCTGCAAAATTGGGAGTTCTTATTTCACCGGAACCGGTGCCATCAAGGATAAAATAAGACTGGTTTTGAGCAAAGTTCGGACTGTCAGGAAAATCAGGATGATCAAAATCAAATGAAACATTTCTTACCAGTACCAGCATAGCCTGCATATCTTCATCAAGTTCAGCCAGTGTAACCACCATGGGTTCAACAGTGTTTCCGGTTGAAGTGGGAGCGCCAAAATCCTCAGCAGGCACAAACTGCAGCATATTCTGAAAAACTGATAATGTTCCTTTAATGTTGGTAAGACCATCATAATTATCGTATTCAGTAGTAACTATGCCAGCTGGGTCGTCAATCATAATCGCTCTTGTGTCATCCTGGATGTAAAACTGTCCGCGGTATGCCTGTTGTTGATGTGTAATATAAACTTCACCGGTAATCTGGTAAATAAGGTCGCCGACTTCGGCATCGTAAAGTGCTGCAATATTGTCAACTTCAATGGCAGCAGGAGCCTCTTCAATAACAACATCATCAATATACCACTGATGGGCATCGTTTCCTTCATATACAAAGGCAAAATAGACCACCTTGCCAGCGAAATCACTCAAATTGATAATTCTTTCTGAATAATTACTTATTGCTGCTGAAGCTTCATAAACCTGAACAAACTCTTCCTGCATGGGATTTCCGCTACCTGTTGAAATTTTCACAGCACTGTATTCATAATCATTCATGAAGTTGTTTCTCTGGAAAAACTTCAGGAGCATGCTTTCATCTTCCGGTAACTGAATTTGCGGACTTACCAGCCAGGAGTTTGCATCGCTGGTAGTGAAGTTATGGTAGACAGCTCTTTGCCCCGTATTCGCGGTAGTTGTTGAAGCCCAGCCACCTGCGCCATAAGCGTAGTGGCTCCAGTTTGCCGGTGGAACTACTTCGGCTTCAAAATCTTCAGCCCAGGGAAATTCTGTTACAATATCTGGTGATACTTCTACCAATATTACTGTAATAGTTGCATCTTCAGAAACAGCAATCATTCCTTCACGGGTAAAGTAGCCTTCTTTTACAACAGTGAATGGATGACTACCACCAGGTACATCCTCAAACAGATAATCTCCGGCAGCGTTGGTCTGGGTTCCCAGGGTAATTACCGCATCTGTAACAGGGGCATCGTTTTCATCAATCACATCAAAAGTTATTTCATAAGAAGCCAACGGTTCAAAATCAGATAAAAAGCGTGCACTCAGGTAGTCACCTTCAGCACGTGAGTTTGGTAATCCAGTAATATTGAAGGGCCCACCTGGTATGGGTGTACCAATGTAGTCTTCTCCAAAAAAAGTTGTTCTGAAAAGCGCTGTTACATCTCCGTCTGTAATTTCGTATACCTGTCCGTTGGCAAAGTTGCCAGTTGGATTTACGAAGCTCACATTCAATACTTTTACCAGTCTTGACTGATAATCCATAAAATTATCAACAAATTCTGTAAGACTGATCTCCACTGGTATTACTTCATTATCATCTGATGTTGCATCACCCGGATCTTCAACCGGTACAAACTGACGCATATTACCAAAAATACTTATGGTACCAGTGAGACCAGTAATACCATCATAAAGATCGTATTCCGTCAGAATAATACCAGGATCAAAGTTTCCTGTTGTACGGTCGTCGATTAATATAGCACCGTGATCATCCTGAATGTACTTTTGGTTTCTGAAATCCTGTTGGTAAGTAAGTACCACTTCTCCTGTAATTTGGTAAACAGTAGTATTGTCAGTAAAATCCATTTCCAAAAGTTCGCCAAGATTGGCCACCTGAACCACATCTTTACTTCCGGCAGGATCTTTCGAAAATACTGTATTTGTAATAAATGTTGCAGCAAAAAGCAACATAAAACTTAGTAAAGTAAATTTTTTCATGACTTTTGTTTTCGTTAATAGTAGGTTTAGCTTTATCGTTTGAATTTTGAAAGTTTTTGATGTGTGTTGTGCCAACAAATTTAGGAAAAACTTCAGGCCTTAGAAAATTTATTAATTAAAGTTTAATTAAATCTTTTGCACATTTGACGAAGACTTGTGCCAGGCTAACATGAGCGCTCTGAATCTATTTTTGTAACTTTACGCCTTCAATTATTTTTTATGCACATACTATCCCTTTCCTTACTGAATTTTAAGAACTACAGCGAAGTTTCACTTGAATTTCTGCCCCGTATCAATTGTTTTGCAGGTAATAATGGCACAGGTAAAACCAATCTGCTCGATGCTATCTATTACTTGTCATTTTGTAAAAGTTTCAGCAACCCGGCCGATATCCAGAATATTCTTTTTGATGAAGATTTTTTTGTAATACAGGGTCATTATAAGGTAAACGGTAGCAAAGATGAACTTTATTGTGGCGTAAAACGGGGTCATAAGAAGGTTTTTAAAAGGAATAAAAAGGAGTATGAAAGGCTGGCCGATCATATTGGCACCTATCCCCTGGTGTTGATTTATCCCGGAGATGTTCATCTGATTACCGGTGGAAGCGATGAGAGAAGGAAGTTTGTGGATGGGGTTATTTCCCAGTATAACAAAGAATACCTGCAAAGACTTCTGGATTATAATAAAGCTCTCATGCAACGTAATGCACTGCTGAAATCCTTTGCAGAAAAACGATACTTTGATGAAGCCAGCCTTGAAATATGGGATGAGCAACTTAAAATTAACGGAACTTATATCTTTAGCGAAAGAACGAGCTTTTTTCAACGATTTAAACCGGTTTTCCAGGAAAATCATGATAAGCTTACAGGAAAGGTTGAAAGTATTGATATAGAATACGAATCGCAGCTTTCTGAAGCAAACCTGGGAGAATTGTTGCTGGAAGCCAGAAGCAAAGACAGAATAGTTCAGCACACCACTGCAGGTATTCACAAGGATAACCTGGCTTTTTTACTCAACGGACAGCCATTGAAAAAATTCGGCAGCCAGGGACAGCAAAAATCATACGTGATCGCCTTAAAGCTGGCACAGTTTCAGTTTACCAAACAGATTAAAGGCTATAATCCCATTCTATTGTTTGACGATATTTTTGACAAACTGGATCCACGCCGCGTTGAGCTTCTTATCCAGATGGTAAGTGAAAAAGATTTTGGCCAGATTTTTATTACCGATACACATACCGAACGGCTGGAAATTATCCTTGAGAAACTTCATACAAACTCCCGTATCTTTGATATTGAGAATGGCGAAATAAAAGCAATAAGAAATATGGGCTGATAAAAACTTTGTAATTCACTAAAAAACCTTAATCTGAACACTGGATAATGCGTAAAACCAACGAACAAAGCATTGGAGATGTTATCAGGCAATGGCTGAAACAGTCGAATATGGAAGAAAAGATCACAGAAGTGAGAATCAATGCTTTCTGGGGTAAGGTTATGGGCAGCGACATTCAAAAGCTTACTGAAAGGCTGGTTTACCGAAAAAAAATTCTAACGGTTTATTTACGATCTGCACCCCTGCGCGAGGAGCTTTCCATGGCAAAAACCAAAATTGTGCAGATGATCAATAAGGAGGCCGGTGCCCACGTGGTTGATGAGGTAATTTTCAGATAATGATCAGTTCGAGCCGGCTTTTCCTGATCCTGTCAACCTTGCAGTTTACTGTTTTCTTATCTTTCAGAAATTCCACCTGCCCGGGTTCCATAAAAAGTTTTACTGGCTCGTTGTAAGGATCATCTACTACCAGTACATCCTGTATATTCCCATCAGAAAAATGAAGTTTATGAATTTCCAGAATTTTAAACTCATAAATCTCACCTTGTCTATACCATGGATTTTCGGGTTCAAGGAAAAAGAAACCTTCACTGGTAAACTTGTCAACACTACAATTTAAAGTCATTCCTTTTTTCAAACCGTAATGGGTGTAGTATTTCTTTTTCAGAAGATGTTTGTTACCGTTTTCATCCTTAAGAACAAAGTAGCTCAGTTTATCACCCGGATTGATGCGTTCACCAACAATAGTAAAGCTGTATGTTTTTCCTGTTATTAGTCCTGAATGTATGGGTTTGTCGCTCTCAAGGGAGAGAAACAGTTTGCCTTTTTTTATGCGTTCCAACCGGCAGCTGATCTTTGATGAGTTTTCTTCAATGTATTTTGCTGAATACACTTTAACAGTCCATGTCAGCCTGCAAACATCTTTTACTTTTATAAAATATTCCTGCTCATCCAGGATATTGATGCGTACACCTGAACTGAGCACATCAAATTCATAAATATGTCCTTCCCTGTAATGGGGATGCAAGGGTTCAAGAAACATGCGACCATTACAGTTGATCTTATCAACCCTGCATTGAATGGTTTGCCCGGGTTCAAAACCATAATGGGGATAAAAATTCGCAGGCATTAATATTTTATAACCCAGCGGATCCTGCATGACAAAATATGAATCACTGCCCAACTCCATGGTTTTAAGAATTTTGAAGGAATAGTAATTTCCTTCGGTTAATCTTGAGTTGGATACAGTGAGGTTTCTGATACGCATTCGGTGAGATTATTCCTTTAATTTAAACCAAAGATTTCAGGAGCCTGAGAGCAAATGAATATTTAAAAACCAATTTCAGATGAGTTGATTATTTTTCCTCCTTTTTCTCTGATACTCTGTTTCATTTTTTCCCAACCTTCCTTATCTATAGGTCTGGTGGCATCTTCAATAAGGGTAGTTTTAAAACCCAAATCCAGGGAATCAAGCACGGTAAAACCAACACAGAAATCGGCTGCCAATCCACCCACAAAAACTTTCTTTACTCCCCTACCCTTCAGAAAATCACCCAGTCCTGTCGATTTCTTTTTGCCGTTATCAAAGAAACCACTGTAAGAGTCAATTCCTGGGTCCGTTCCTTTGCGGAAAATAGCTTCTACAGTATGCATATTTAACTGAGATGAAAATTCGGAACCTTTTTCACCCTGCACACAATGGTCGGGCCACAGGATCTGATCCAGACCACCAAGAATGGTGGAATCAAACGGATTTTTACCTGCATGACTGGAAGCAAAGCTTCCATGATCTTTCGGGTGCCAGTCCTGTGTGGCTACCACGAGATCAAATTTTTTCTGAATTTGGTTAAGTACCGGGATAATCTTATCACCTTCGGTAACTTCAAGAGCACCTCCCGGTAAGAAGTCGTATTGTACATCTACTAAAAGTAAAGCATTCATAACTATCAACTTTTTAGATACTTATAATTTCCTAACTATATTTATTAAGGAGTTCATCACGTGTTTTCAATACTTTTTCACTGATCCCAACTTTGTATATATGTGGAAAATCAAATCTATGATGTTCTGCCGGCAAAAGATTCAAGCGGGTTTTCAAACGTTCATTAATTTTCTGGGGATTTTCAGGCAGATGTGTCATTTTACCATCTTTCATGGCAGTGTAAAGTAGTTCTTCGCACCTGAAACCTTTCAGGCTTAATGATTTATGCTTTTCAAACGGATTGATCATTCTGTTTATATCCGTTTCAGTGGTCATAACCACTGCATCGGCATAAAAGAGTCCTTCCCGGTCAAAGTACCTGAGGATTTTCTTTTTGCCGGGTAAAGTGGTTTTCTGCAGATTATCAGAAATTTTCAGAACATTCCTGTCATTTACATGAGCCAGCTTGTAAACGCCATCGAGGGCGGCTTCAGGTTTGCCGGTAATAAGGCTGGTACCCACACCAAAAATATCAATAGGAGCTTTCTGCTCAAGCAAACTTTTGATCACATATTCATCCAGCTGGTTTGAAACTATAATTTTAACATCTTCAAATCCATCATAATCAAGCATTTCTCTTGCTTTTTTGGAAAGGTAGGCAAGGTCGCCACTGTCAAGACGTATGCCTTTGAGCATGTGGCCTTCTTCTTTCATTTCCTTGGCTACTTTGATGGCATTGGGAATTCCTTTAAATAAGGTATTGTATGTATCGACAAGAAAAATGCTGTTATCCGGAAAAGCCTTTGCGTAAGCCCTGAATGCAGTAAGTTCATCACCGAAGCTTTCAATAAAACTGTGAGCCATTGTGCCGGCAAATGGTATTTTATATCTTTGGGCAGCCAGCACATTGGAAGTACTGTTGAAACCACCAATTACCGCAGCCCTTGATGCATGCATGGCTCCGAAGGACTGGGCACGACGAAGTCCGAAATCACTAAGAATGCGATTACCGGCAGCAAACCTCATTCTGCTTGCTTTCGTTGCAATCAGAGATTGGAAGTTTACCACATTGAGAAGCAGGGTTTCGATAAGCTGGGTTTCCAGCAGGGTGCCCTCCACTCTTATCACAGGTTCAAAGGGAAAAACCACATCTCCTTCTCTGACCGAGATTACATCTCCTCTGAATCTGAATTCCCTCAAATGATTTACGAAATCTTTATCAAAACCCGATTCAGCAAGGTAATCCAGATCATAATCAGTAAAAACAAGGTTTTCAGTAAGCTCCAAAAGGTCATGCAGGCCGGCAAAAACAACATAACCACCTTTAAAAGGAATTTTTCTGAAAAAATAATCGAAGGAAGCCCTTTGCTTATGCATTCCGTTTTTAAAATAAGCCTGGGCCATTGTTAATTGGTAGAGGTCAGTATACAATGGTGAAACCTGTCTGAAATTATTCATTTTGAAAAGGTTTGGTGAATTTAACTTTTTTCAAGGTTTAACAGGGCATTTACGTGCTTGATATAGTCTCTGTCTGTCCAGATTACCATACGAATGATTTTAACACTTTTCAGCTCAGGCATTTTATCATAAATGGCCTGTAATGCCACCGGGGCTGCTTCTTCAACGGGGTATCCAAAAACCCCTGTGGAAATGGCAGGAAAAGCAATGCTCTTCAATTGGTATTCTTCGGCAAGTTTCAAAGCATTTTTATAACAGTTAGCCAGTAATTTGTCGTGAGGAATATCTCTGTCAAATACTGGTCCCAGGACATGAATTACATGTTTGTTGGGCAGGTTATACGCTTTGGTAATAACTGCCTGACCCGGCTTAATTGGACCCTTTTTTATGGCTTCTTTTTCCAACTCAGGACCTGCGGCTTTATGAATTGCTCCGGCTACGCCGCCGCCTACCCTTAAAAATGCATTGGCAGCATTGGCAATGGCATCCATATCGGGCTGTTGAACAATATCACCCTGAATTACCTCCAGCCGGGCATCTCCGTGTAATATTTGTTCCTTTCTCATGATCGTTATACTTTAATTACAAAAATCTGTGAAGTTTCGTATTTAATGACTTTTACCTGTTCACCCTTGTCAATATAACCTGTTAAAGCGGTTGCATCATAAACATCGTCATCAATTTCAACTTTACCGCTTGGCCGAAGGATGGTATAAGCCGTACCGGTTTTCCCCATAAGATCGCGCATCTTAACATTTACAGAAGAGTAACCTGCAGTTGTATCCTGAACAGTATTCAATGCAAGTGCAGATCCCAGCCTTCCTTTGGATGTGAGCAGTTTTGCTCCTGCATACATTGAAAATGAAAGCGAAATAAAAAAGGCAATGATAACAATTAAAAAAGCTCTTCCCACTTCGGTTAATGGAACACCTGTAAAATCCGGTCCCTGGTTGCCTACCATGGCAAATGCCAGACCTGAGATAATAAAAACAATCCCCAGCACTCCTGCCACACCAAAACCGGGTATGGCAAATATTTCCACCGCCAGCAGTGCCAGTCCGATCACAAAAAGGAGGATCTCCCAGTGAGAAGCCAGTCCTTCAAGGTATAGAGGAGCAAAATAGAATAATGCAGCTGTAAAAGCCGCCAGAATGGGAAATCCTACACCCGGAGTTTGTAATTCAAAATAGATACCTCCAAGGATTACCATAATCAAAATTCCACTGACCAAGGGGTTAATAAGAAAATTAATTACCCGGTCGATGGGTGTCAGCGTTTGTTCAACGATGGTATAGTTTTCAAAACCGGCAAGATCAATTACCTCTGGAATGGTTTCAGCCATACCTTCAGCAAACCCCCATCTCATAGCTTCAGATGCAGTAAAAGTAAGCACCTTGCCTGCTTCAATCACACCTTCAATCTCAATGGAAGGATCTACCATGGCCTGGGCAATATCCTGATCCCTTCCTTTTGCTTCGGCTGTTGAACGCATCATAGAACGCATATACGACTGAAACTTATCAGGCACTACTTCACCTGTTTGGTCTACCACGGTTGCTGCACCAATGTTGGATCCCGGGCGCATATAAATCCGGTCAGTGGCAATTGAGATCAAAGCACCCGCAGAAGCTGCATTATTATCAATGAATACCATTACCGGGATTTTTGATTGCAGTATACGTGTACGGATAGAATCGGCTATATCAACCTGTCCGCCGTAAGTATTCATGTGGATGAGAATTATATCAGCTCCCAGTGTATCAGCATCAGAAAACGCACGTTGTGTTCGGCGCAAGGCCGGAGCCATAATGTCTTCTTTAATCTCGAATTTGTAAATGAGAAATTCTTTGCCCGGGTTTTTTTCTATCAGCTGACCGATGCGGTCTTCACGTTCACTACCGGAAACAAAGGCTGCCACAATTATAAGCAGGCCGGTTAAAATGAGTTTGTTCATCCGAATTTTATATTTAGTGATTATTAATTGCTGTTTATTTGTTGTTTACTCAATAATTATTAACAATCAGTCTATTGCATTGTTGAAGGATTCATGGGTTCAAGGTAAGCTTTTTTCAAAGATTCTTACCCTACGAAATTATAAATAAAAAGCCACCAAACACAATTTTATTATATGTGTCTGATGGCTTGATACAATCTGAAGTTATCTGTTAATTTTTCAAATAATTTATCCGGAAATGAAGAAGGAAAAAAAAGTGAGCCTGATATCGCACCGCTACGACCGCCTACCCTTGCTACCTTCCGGTCCTGGGGGAGTTCAGCAGGAGCTGGTCGTACCAGACTCACGGCTGCAAAAGTATAAAAAATAATTAAGGTAACAAGCTTGTAAACGAACTTTTATTATGTCGATTTTATAGGGAAGTTTGCTGATTTTTTGTAATTAGCAAATCTTTAAATTTTGAAATAATGTCGACAGAGAAATAATTATGTTTTATATTTGTTAACAAACTTTATACATCAGTAAAACTTACATTTAATTCGTACAGTTATGGAAAACACTATTGAAAACTCTTCGCCCGGTATGTTTAAACCCGCTTTAAATTATGCCTTGATCATCTCTGTAGTAATGATCATTGTAAGTCTTATATTCTATCTTATGGGGCATCCGACAGCAAATGTTAAAGTCTATCTGGAATATGCAATCATTATTGCCGGACTAAGTTATGCGGCCATTATGTTTCGCAACGAATTTTCAGGAGGTTTCATAACTTACGGCCGCAGTTTGGGATTTATTGTAGTAACCGGATTGATAACCGGTATTATACTCGGTATATGGACCTTTATTTATCTGGGGATAATTGCACCTGAAGTAATGGAGATGATAAAAGAACAAATCATTGAAAATGCTTATGCTACAGCATACCGCTTTAATCCCAATATTTCTGATGCTGAAATTGATACAATGGTTGATATTCAGTTAAGATTTCAAAAACCAGGAATTCTTGCTTTTATGAATGTATTTGGTTACACGTTTCAGGCTTTGATATTTGGTTTGATCATTTCCATTTTTGTAAAGCGCAAAAATCCTGATTTCGTATAGCATTATTTTCAGTGCTATTGATTTGATGTATTATTTCTCAGTAAATTTTACTGCATGTTTTATTACATAGGAAATATGTAGTCTTGGGTGACTGTCAATTCCAACGCCTACATATTTAAAATCAGGGTCCAGGATATTAATCCTGTGGCCCCTGTTTTTTACACCATCGTCTATCATCAGGCTAAGAACCGCATCGTGGGCATTGTCTGCACCCCAGTGGAGATTTTCGGCAATGCCAATATCCCAGCTTCCATGACGCGATAATCGTGCACCCATACCTCCCCTGCCCTCATGCCCTGCATTTCCTGTTCTTTTCAAAAACCTGGCATGATCCATTGCGGCACGGCTCATCCCTTCAGATGGTAAAAGCAATTGTACAGGATTTGTTTCCATTAATTCACGGTAAAGTTCTCTAACAGCTTCTGCTCCTTCCCTGGTGCGCAGGGGTGTTTTTCCGGGTAATCTCAGAAGCGTTCCATCGAAAAAGTCCAGAAGCGGTTGAACATAGAGTTTTGCATATTTTGCAGGATCGTGTCGGATAAGATTCATGGCCAGTACAACGTTTTTTTCATTATCGGAAAGATATATTGCAGTGGCAGCCGTATTCAACAGTTCAACCGGCCATCCGTCAGCAGCAAGGTAGGAAACATATTGTTCATGCGAAAATCCATCAAAATTCTGAACATGTGGCCTTTGATTTTCCTGGGCTGGCAGAATTGTTGAAAATATTGAAAAAACGATCAGGGTATATGTAAATAGACTGAGTTGACGGTTCGAATTTATCATAGATTTTTTAAAAAGGTTTTTAATACTTTTGAACAGATATCGATAAAACTATTTCGGAAGAAAAAAATTGTATATGATTTTGCCAATACCCATTTAAGATTTAGTTTTGCTGTTTGAATTAATTCCCAAATAAGATCAATAGAAAAAGCATAAATATTCATATCAACCGAAAAGCATAATCTAATGGAAATCAAAGGAAAATTTCTTGAATTACTGGAAGCAAAAACCGGAGAATCGCAGCGTGGCAGCTGGAAAAAGCAGGATTTTATTATAGAAACCGATGATCAGTTTCCCAAAAAAGTATGCATCAGCAACTGGAACGATAAAGTTGACCTGTCGGGTATTGCACCCGGAACACCCATAACGGCTCATATCAATGTGGAAAGTCGGGAATATAACGGTAACTGGTATACCGATGTTAAAGTCTGGAAACTGGAATCAGAAGCATCTGCTACCCCTCCTCCACCTGCTGAAATGCCTGGCCTGAATGAAGAAGCAGGCGCTACTCCCTGGAATCTTGAGCCGGGTGAGCCTGATGAAGATCTTCCGTTTTAGTAACCAGATAAACATAAGTTAAATAGTTACAGGGGGCTTAATCCAAAAGAAATTAAGACCCCCTGCTTTTTTATAATTTAGATGATATCCCCTTAAAAAACTCCTTCATTTAACCTACATTTGTCACATAAACAACCCGTGTATCTGGCATTACAATCAAAATATATAAGTAACAGATATTCAAAAGGATATTGTAAAAACTTCAAAAGATGAACACTTCAGAAATCAAGAAATTCCTGAAAAAGGTAGAGTTATTCCGCGATCTGGAAGACAAAGAGCTTAATGTAGTAATGAAGGAAGTGCAGGAAAAAACTTATAATCCCCGCGCGTATTTATTTCAGGAAAACAGTCCGCGCAATAAATTCCTGTTTATCATTTTTGATGGAGAGGTGGAGTTGTTCAAGAAGACTCCCTTTGGCGAAGAGAAACGATTGAGTTATTTTGGCTCTTACGATTTTTTGGGCGAAGGCACCATAATGGCAGATACACCCCATTCCACAACTGCCCGTGCATTAAAAAAGACCAAAGTTTTGTGTATTTCCAAAGAAGGATTTACCCATCTTTTTGATACCGAAACCACCATTGCACTCAAGATCTTTAAACAGATCTCAAAGGTGATCTCCCGACGTATGCGCCAGAGCAACTCAAAAGTAGTAAATGTGGGTGCACAGTATGAATCAGGCCGTACCCGAACTGAACACGATCTTTTGGGTGACAGGGAAGTACCTGCCGAGGTTTATTACGGCATACAAACCCTGCGGGGCATCGAGAATTTTACAATCAGCGGTGTAA